>JBGTHH010001171.1:0-1811 GCA_041746275.1 Pirellulaceae bacterium
GCAGTCCCGCGTGGTACGCGGCTTGAGGATCGCCGCCCAATGTCATCAACGCCAACACGCAGCCCAACCCAACCGCCCATCCGCAACTTCGCAGTCGCAACATCCGGTCGGCTGCATAGATCGCGGCGGGCAACCACGCGGCTCCAATGAGAAACACAACGTTGCAGTACTGAAACAGCACACCGCCTCCAAAACCGTATGCCAGCGCGGCACCGCCCGCCCCCTCGACGCTGGCCCCCCAGAGCCGCGCGAGTGAATAAGCGGTGCCCGCGGCCAGCAGGAGATGTAGCGTGACATAGAGGTGATACCGCCAGCGATAACTGCCGGGCAATGCGAACACAAGTTTGCCCGGATAGAGGACGCTCGACGTGGTATCCGCCAGAACCGGGGTGCCTGTGTTGTCGAGCGGGTTCCAAAGTGGCACTCGACCAGCTCGCCACTCGCGACATTCCCATTCGAACAACGGATAGTAGTAGTTCGCCGCATCGCGAAAGCCAAACGTGCGGTCCTGCCAAAGCACCGCCCCGCAGCACCAACTGAAGGAGCCGAGAATCGCCAAGGCCACGATCATGCGGGAGCGGGTCAAGTGAGACGGTTCCTCATGAAGCTACATCTCAACGCGATTGTGACATCTTGATGCATCGGTGATCGTCAACTACGCAAGTCCCAGCACTCGAGCCAACCAGCTAGGTGCCAGATCCGGCACGACAAACTTTCGCGGCGAGCCCACTCGCTGCATGATCGCCTCGGCCGCCAGATATCCACTCCTCACAGCACCTTCCATCGTGGCTGGCCAACCCGTCCGTGTCCAATCTCCCGCAAGTAGAACGCGAGGCAGCACCGTCGATTGAGGTGGTCGCAATGCCTCGGTTTCCGGTCGCACCGAGAAGACGGCGTGCTGTTGTGTCACCATGCGCCAACGCAGCAGGCTTGCTGATTGGGCGGCGGGCCAAGTTTCACGCAAGTCGGCTAGTACTTCTTCCAAAACATCGGCTCGTTGCCGTCCCGCCAATTCTTGTGAACCACTGATAACGATCTGATAGTAGGTCGAGTCGGCCGCGTTCGTAGGATCATCGGCCTGGGCATGTCGAAAGACCCACTGACTTAGCCGATCGACCAGCACGGCGTGAGGCAAATCCATGATGGGCCGGTCGAACCACAAATGTAATGATGTGATCGGCGATGAGGGAATCGCGTCTAACGTTGGGACTAGCTCCTGCAACTCGACTGGCAATACCTCGGCCAATCGCCGCCAGTGGAGAGCCAGCACGACAAAGTCAAACTCACGAGCTGGTTGCGCAGCAAATGAAACTCGCATCTTCTGCCCGACCGTCTCGACCTGCGTCACGGTGGAACCAAGTTGTGGGCTTACTGCGTGCGCGGCCAGCCAGTGGGATACACCTTCATACACTTGTCGCAACGGAACTTTGGGAACTTGCAATTGATAAGCACTGGGGGCGCGTAAGAATCCGTCGACAAAGACCTTCCGCGCGGCCGAAAATGAAGCGTGGTCGACGGATTCCGCTAGGGCGCTGATCAAGACCACTTCCCAGAAGCGGCGAATCGCTCGCGCGGATTGTCCCTGTTCCCGTAGCCAGCGGCCGATGGTCAGTTCTGACGTATCCACGCGAACCGGTTCTCGCGCGAGTCGCAGTAGCGCGCGGCCAATTCCAGAACGCTCGGGCCAAGTCAGAAAGCTCAGTCGCAACAAGGCAGGGGCGAGGTGCAGCGGTGCCGGGAGCCCCTGCGTCGCCTTCAAATCGCAACGCTGGCCGTTCGGGCCAAAGAAATGCAGGAGTTCGTCGCGGCGA
>JBGTHH010001172.1:0-2311 GCA_041746275.1 Pirellulaceae bacterium
AACTCTTACAATGCCGCCAATTCTTTGGAATCGGGTCTTAAACACGTTCATCACTGGACAACTCTGCGATCCAGGTGATGGCGACGCATCGAATCGCATTTGGTTGGTAACTGAAACAGCATGACGGGAATCGACGTCGAACGTTTGCTCAAGGAGGTCTCGGCGGAAACGCCGTCCGGGCCTGATTTGGAGTACGACGCTGTCTTTGGCGAGATGGAACGCGCCGCCCAAGGCAAGGCCGAGCAACAGTATGGCGACACGGTGGTCGAAGCCGAACCTCCGGATTGGCGCGAGGTCAAGAACAAGGCATTGGATGTGCTGGCACGTAGCAAGGACCTGCGGGCTGCCGTGTATTTAGCGAAGGCGGCCCTGTCTGAGGATGGATTATCGGGCTTTCGCGATGTTCTCGCCGTCCTGCACGGGTACGTGGAAAAGTACTGGTCGTCGCTACATCCACAACTTGATCCCGACGACGATAACGATCCCACAATTCGGGTGAACACGTTGATGGCCCTGTGTGACCTTCCGACCACGATTACGTTCCTGCGGAATGCACCGCTTGTCAGCGTGCGGACGATCGGCCAGTTCACGCGCCGCGATCTCGCGCTGGCCGCTTGGGAAATCGAACCGAGCCACGGCGAGACGGCTCCGGACATGGCCGTCATCGATGGCGCGTTTCGCGAATGCGACTTCGATCAACTGCGGATAACCGCCACGGCGGCCTCCGAGTGTTTGGCCAGCGCGAAGGCCATCGAATCGCAGGTTGCCGAGTTTGTGGGAGCTTCGAACGGCCCCAACTTCGAGGTGCTGCTCCGGGAACTCAAGGCGATTGACCGCGTGTTGGCGGAAAAATTTTCCACGCGTGCTCCTTATGAGGACGCTGCCGCGCCGGAGACTGCCGCCCCCCAGTCGCCAAGTGCCGGCGCGCCACGCTCGGAGGCACCGAAGGGTGCCGTCCCCGCCAACGCCGCCGTGGTCCAGTTGGGCGAGATCGCGTCGCGTGAGGATGCGCTGCGTGCTTTGGACAAGATCATTCAGTATTTTGAACGGAATGAGCCATCTAGTCCCCTCCCCTTGCTGTTGAATCGCGCGAAACGACTCTCCAAAAAGAGCTTTCTCGAAATCTTGCGGGATATTTCCCCCAACGGTGTCAGCCAAGCCGAGGCGGTGGGCGGACTAGATGGAATCCAGTCGAGTGGTAACAATCATTCGTCAGCGGCTGGCTCTTACCAGCCGTCGCCGCAGGCAAGCGGTTCAACCTCCCACGCTGACGATGACTACTAAGTTGATTTCACAAGAGCAGCCTCCGTTGAAAGGAGCCGTCGATGGCAAAAGGTAGTGGCCAAAAGTTTGTGGCGAGGAATCGTGCGCCGCGTGTGCAGATCGAATATGACGTCGAAGTCTACGGAGCGCAGAAAACGATCCAATTGCCGTTTGTCATGGGGGTATTGGCGGATCTGTCGGGCAACCCCGCCGAGAAACTGCCAGCCGTCGCGGATCGCAAGCTTCTCGAAATCGATGTCGATAATTTCGACGACCGTTTGAAGTCCATGAAGCCGCGCGTCGCGTTCAGCGTCCCCAACACCTTGACGGGGGAAGGCAATCTGAATGTGGACGTCACGTTCGAGAGTATGGACGACTTTTCGCCCGCCGCAGTCGCGAGGAACGTCGAACCGCTCCGTAAATTGCTCGAAACCAGGACTCAGTTAGCCAACCTGATGACCTACATGGATGGCAAGTCGGGGGCCGAGGAACTGGTCGGCAAGATCCTGAAAGATGCCACGTTGCTGCAATCCCTGGCATCGACTCCGAATCCCAATGCCGCTCCCGCTGTGAAGGCTTCATCGCCTCCGCCCGCCAGTTCGCCCACACCAGCTCCAGCACCCGCGCCTGTCGCGCAGGCCCCTGCGGCGAGTCCAACGCCTCCGCCACCCTCGACGAATGACGATGGCGGTGGCGACGACTTGGACGCCTTGTTAGCCGACCTGTAATCGGCCGAGATCAATGAGAAAGACCGAAATTTGAACCTGTTGACGTTTCGACTGGGAGACCAAAATGGCTGAGGCCAATCGTTTGACGGAGAGCTCGTTCGGAGCCATCGAGTACCAAGGGAGTGATTTCGCATCGCTACTCCAACAGGAATTTCGCCCCAAGTCCGATCAAGCGAAGAGCGCGATCGAGGATGCGGTGAAGACGTTGGCGCAGCAGGTTCTGGAAAAGTCCGATGTGGTTTCGGACGATGCTTTACAGTCCATCTCCGCGCTGATTGCTCAACTCGACAAAAAGCTGACCGAGCAGGTCAACTTGATCC
>JBGTHH010001173.1:0-3936 GCA_041746275.1 Pirellulaceae bacterium
CCAACGACACCAAGCACGTTCCTTCGGGAACTCACCAACAACAACCTCGTCGCCACCGCGACGAGCCTCGAAGAGGTAAGAGCACGGCCCGGCACAGTCTGCGAGGTGGATGAAGAGACCTACTTCTACTACCTCGAAGTGCTCCCGCCCCGCTTCCACTTGTCGATCCGTCCAAGTGAGATCCCCCTTCACCTCCTGCCCAACTCCGGCCCCGTCGCGCTTAATGAGAACATAGTCGCAACCGGTCGGCGGCAATTGCCACCTGAGCTGAATCTGTCCCGGACGGCTGTCGGCGACGAGGTTTTGAACGGGCTTCGATTCTTCGCGCGGTCGCGAGGGTGCCGGTGCCGTGGTGATGGTGACACCCTTGGTTCTCAGCAACTGATCGATGTACGTTCCCGCTTCCGCAGGATCGATCTTGAAGCTTTCGTGCGCGGCCCTCTTCGCGGCATCGACCTGGTTCGGGTTGATCTTCCCATCCCACACCGCCATCATCACGATCGGCTCGATTTGTCTTAGACAGGCGTCGACGATGGCATTGACTTTATCCCGATTGACCTCGAATTTCTTCCCCAAGCCTCCTTGGTCAGCGATCAACACGACGTGGTCGTTGAACTCATGCCATTTTTTAACGAGCATCGGACTAAACTCGAACTGCTTCGCGGATTCGTACTTGCGATCCAACGCTTCCTGGATCTTGACGAAGTCACGCGTGACGTTCAAGGCAAAGTAAGGGAATGGATGATTTAACACAGACATGGATGGATCAGCTAAAGGCAGCCGCTTTCTTTTCGACTTTGACTTCGATCGGTACTGTGATCCCCGATGCCACGTGGGTCGCCTCGCCGATGATAAGGCCATCTGTATTCAGCATCATCTTGACTCGTACTTCCTCGCCTCGCCGGGTACTCGACGGTAATCCCAGGATGCGAATTTGAGCTACTTTTTCGACCGCATTCAGGTCATTCGTGTCTCCAGCGTTGATAATGAGATCGACTCCCGTTTGACCATTCTCGTAGATCCCGAAGGATTGCACGACTTCCTCACCGACAGCACTTCCTTGCTTGATCAAAATGTGGTTAATGTCTCTTTGCGTCTGATTGTCCACGACCTCGATGCCAATACTCTCACTCGCCACATCCGCCACTTCCAAGCTGATTTTCTGTGCGGGGCCGCGCTGACGAATGGACTGGGCAAGCGTTACCTCCTCGCCGTGCTCATTCGTTTCCACGACGACATCCAGACCTTCCTTTTCGGTCCAGTCATCGGGCGAGAAGGCGAGGTATGCGGCACCGCGGCCCACGTTTAAGTCCACTCCACGGTTGGTTCTTGGCTCTTGTCCGGATAGTTTTGTCAGCGTTGCAATGACGGCGGGCATCTTCGTGGAACCGCCGGCCAGCAGGATCATATCTACCTTTTCCCAGCCATTTTCTCCGAACGTTTGTTGAACCAGTTCGTTGGACTTGTCAATTGTCTGGTTCAAGAGCGGCAGGGTAATTTCCTCAAATTTCGCTCGACTGATCTCCGTCGAGTGAGTGATTCCGTCGTGTGTGCATGCGATCGTTGTAGCTTCGTCCGCCTTTTTGTGGCTCAACGTTTCCTTCGCGGCTTGGCAACGGGCGAGCAGATTCTCGAAGCTGGCAAGATCGTCTTCGGGTGTCTTTCCACCATTCGCACTCGCAAAGTCCTGTGCCACATAAGAAGCCAGTGCGCTGTCCCACTCGGCACCGCCGAGTTCGATCGATCCACCCTTTCCAAGGACGGTGAAGGACAGCGGCCCGCCTTCGGTCCCCTGTTCGACCTTCATCACCGTGACATCGAAGGTTCCACCCCCTAAGTCGTAAACCATCACGGTCTTGTCTTTTAGCTTTTCTCCCTGTGTCTGGGCGAAATCGATGGCCGCCGCAATCGGCTCGGGGCACAGCGACCGCACCTTCAGCCCCGCCAGCTCGGCCGCTTTCTTGGTCGCGTCCCGTTCCCGCATCGTGAACCAAGCCGGGACCGTGACGACGGCGTCCGTCACCTTGTCGCCACCGAGATACTCCTCGGCGTCACGGATGAGCTTCTTCAGAATCGCCGACGAGAGTTGCTCCGGCGTGTATTCCTTGTCGTCGATCTTGACGGTAAAGTCCTGCCCCATGCGCCGTTTGATGAATCGGACCGCCCGTGTCGGATTGCTGGCCAAACTGAACATCGCCGATTCACCGACGAGAACGTCGTCCAGCTCGGAACTCTCGAAAAAGATGACGCTGGGTGTCGTCGGTTTCCCTTCCAGGTTGTGCAGCACTTCCACGCGGCCATGTTCCATTGTCGTGATGACCGAGTTTGTGGTACCCAAATCAATGCCTACGATTGCCATGGTTTAACTCCCGATATCTGAATGGTGATTGTTAACGCGTTTACTCTTTCCGCTCCGACTGTGCCGCCACTCCATCCTCCGCCGATACAGGAGACGTTTCCTCGGCGGCCTCCTCGCATTCCGGTTCCCGCGACTGAGCCCGTTTCTTCTCTCCGTCGAGTTCGACTTCCGGAGATGACTCGGTGGTCCCGCACGCGGACTTCGAGTTCGGATCAAACTTCCAGGTCACGACACGAGCTGGCCGAATGACCGAAGGGCGAAGCGCGCCGGTGCGTTCGTTTTGGCCAAAGTAGAGGAAGCCATCCGTCACGGTTCGAGCAATCGATTCATGTTTCGTCTCGTCCGTCGTCTGTTCGGTTGTGACAACATGGTGGAAACGGCGATCGAACGTGTCACCGAGGACTGGAGAAATGGTCTCCACGCCATTCAGTTCCATCACCTCACGAAGGTTATCTTTGACCAGCCGGAGCGCTTCGACTGCGGCTCGCGCATCCTGAGGCGGCGAGTCGCCAAGCTCGCTTACCAGGTCGTAAAGCAGGGAGATTCTTTGCAGCAGCGGCCGCAGCAACTGGAAATGAAAATTCGTCGTGGAAGCCGCGAGCTTTTCATAGAGTGCCTCACGATTCTCGCGATGCTCGGCACGCTCCTCGGCGTCCGTCGCAAGCTGTGTCGCAGCGGTTTCGAGGCTTAGCAAGCGTGCCTCCAACGCCGCCTGCATCCGGACAATTCGAGTCATCACCATGCCAAGTTCTCCATCAACAGAATCACCCGCACTCTCACTGGATGGTTCAATCACCGCTTCCGTGTTACTGGTTTGTGGGCAACTGCCGACTTCCTGGTCGTCGCTGGATGCCTTGGACGCGGTTGCCGACGAGACAGATTCGATCGCGGTACTTTCGTCCGCTTGCACGTTACGAGGTCCGGACGCATCAGGAATGTCCTCGTTGCCGCCAACCGTCGTTTCAGATTCGATCTCGGTTGTGTCGGTAACGCCAACCGTGGTTTGTTCGAGTGGCGCGGAATCTGGCATCGCGTCGGTCCTTTCAGGCTCGTTTCAATAAATCAATCACTGCGGCAGCCATGCCCTTCCCAGTTCCATCAACTCTAACGTCGCTCTCAAGATCGCCGATACTCTGAAGGAAATTTCTGTTGGCATGAGCGCCGATCGGAACCGTGGCAATCCGGACAGCCGCAGCCTTTAAAGTCTGAGCGGTCTGGCGGCACTGTGCCATTTGCTCAGGCACTCCATCGGTTATCAATACTGCGAGACGCTTCCCGGGTACGGCCTCGAGGATCGTCCGGATATTCTCCAATCCTACCAGCATCGGCGTCCCACCACCGGCAGTGAGCCTGTCGGCCGTTTGGCGAATTTCCTCGACGGATGAAGTCGGGTGCAAGAGGATCTTTGAGGGATAAATGTCAGACGTTCCCCCGAAATTAACAACCGCAACCTTCCAGTTGCTTCCCAACTCGGCATACTTGGCGGCGAGTTGCACCAGAACATCCTTGGCCTCACGCAACTTCCCACCCCACATGCTCCCGGAGCAATCGACCGCCAGCACGACGGTCGCCGGCCC
>JBGTHH010001174.1:0-4682 GCA_041746275.1 Pirellulaceae bacterium
AACCAGGCGGAAAGATCTTGGATGGGCGCAAAGAAGAGTTGCGCGTAGTACATGAACATGACAACCTCGCCGATCGAGAGCG
This sequence comes from Pirellulaceae bacterium, assembly GCA_041746275.1. Taxonomy (GTDB): domain Bacteria; phylum Planctomycetota; class Planctomycetia; order Pirellulales; family Pirellulaceae. The sequence goes on from JBGTHH010001174.1 coordinate 83, forward strand.
CGCCAAACAAGACCTCGCGCCCCCCCATCACCAAGGCGCACGCGATCGCAACGCTGCTGAGCGTCAAGACGATCGGCAGATACACGGCTGATAAGATCGCATTGCGAACCGAGTGCCCAAGCATTTCGTCAGCGAGTTTGTCGAAGTCACGAAGATTCTCCGCCTGACGCACAAACACCTTCGAGGTCCGCACGCCGACGATGCCTTCGTTATAGACCGCCGTGATCTTGGAGTTCGTCTTGCGCACCAAACGCGACGTCCGCAAAATCCTTTTACGAAAGTACAGACTCACGGCGAACAGGACGGGCACCACCGCCAGCACTGCGAGAGCGAGTCGCCAGTTGTAAATCAGCATCGCGACGCTGATGCCGGCCATGAGCGTGCTGCCCCAGATCAAGTCCATCACGCCCCACGCCAGGATATTCGATAGGCGATTGCAGTCGGACGTGAGCCGTGCCATCAGCCAGCCTACGGGCTTTGTGTCGTAGAAGCTAAACGACAATTCCTGCAAACGCGTGAACGCATCGCGGCGAATGTCGTGGCTGACGTGAGTGCGGATCTTACCAGCACAAACGATGAATCCCCAAATGTTCAAGCACAACACCGCGGTCAACAGCGCGAAAGCCCAACCATAAAAAGCCACATTGGCCTCCGCCCCCCGCGCCTCGACCTCCGCGATCAGTTTGCCCGTGAGGATCGGAAAACACAGATCGCTGATCGCCATCCCCAACGCGACCAAGGTGAACGCAATCGCCGTGCGGCGATAATGCAGCGTGTATCGCAACAGTTGGTGCCATAAACGCAGATCGACTTGATCCTCGCGGTCGTCTTCGAGCCAATCCTCGTGCGTCATCGCTCCGCGGCTCCCGAGAGATCGCGTTCGATCTCTTCCTCGAGCGTGCCTTGAATTGTCCACAGTCGCCGATAGGGTCCATCGCTGGCGAGCAAGTCTTCGTGTGTCCCTTGCTGGATCAGTCGCCCATGGTCGAGCACAAAAATGCGGTCGGCCAAACGTGTGGAGGAGAGTCGATGGGCGATCAGGATCGTCGTCTGTTTGCCGCGCCGTGCCGCAAGGGCGCGCAAGATTTGGGCTTCGGTCTTCGTATCGACCGCGCTCAAACTGTCATCCAAGACCAGGAAGGCTGGCCGCTTGAGTAGGGCTCGGGCAATCGCCAATCGCTGTCGCTGCCCGCCGGACAACGTCACGCCGCGTTCGCCTACCAACGTGTCGTACCCTGCTTGAAACTCGATGATGTTCTCGTGAATGTCCGCCGCGCGCGCCGACTCCTCGACTTCGTGATCCGCCGCGGAACTCTTGCCAATCACAACATTGTCGCGCACCGAGCGGGAGAACAAAAACGGATCTTGCAAGACCATCCCAAAGGCATCTCGCACCGCGTCGCGATGCAGACTTCGCAGCTCGTGACCGCCGATATGTATCGTTCCCGCTTCGTAGTCGTACAATCGCACCAACAGATTCATGAGCGTCGACTTGCCCGCACCCGGCGGCCCCAGCAACGCCACGGTCTCGCCTTCGTGGATGGTCAACGAGAGTTGATTCAATGCCGCCTGCCCGCCACGATAGGCGAAGGAGAGATCGCGAATCTCGATCGCACCGCGGACGGGTGTTTCGGAACGAGCTTCTTCGCTCTCGGTGTTTTCGTGAAGCACTTCTTGAATCCGACCGATCGCCACGGTCGCCTTGCCACTGTCGGCCAGCACGCGACCAATGTGTCGCACGGGCCAGATGATCGCTCGCACCAACCAAAAGAACAGCACCCATTGGCCAATCGTCAGCTCGCCTCGCAAGACGAAATAGGCACCGCCGATCAAGGTCAGTCCGGTCTGGAGGAATACCAACGCGTCCGACAACACCCAGAACCTGGCCATGATATGAAACAGGCGATACTCCAAGTCGCGGAACTCGCCATTTCGCTCGAGGAACTTGGCGATCTCATAGTCCTGGCGTCCAAATGCGCGGACGACACGAATGCCCGTCAAGTTCTCTTGAATCACCGTCGTCAATTGCCCTTCGGCCTCGTCGACCTGTTGAAACACGCGGCGGACTTTGCGAAAGAATAGCACCGCGAAAAAGACGAGCGCCGGCATCACACACGTCGCGACAAGCGTCATCCGGAGATCTTGGGTCAGCATGATCGGGATCGCCACGGCGACAAACAGTCCCACCCTCGCGATTTCGACCACCTGCGCGGCGAGAAAGACGCGCACGGTCTCGACGTCCGAGGAACAGCGTTGGACCAGATCGCCCGTGTCAGCGTGATCGTGATAGTCGCAAGGCAGTCGCTCGAGGTGCTGATACAGGCGATGTCGCAGTTGGCGGACGATCCCTTCACTCGCCGCCGCGGCCCAGCGACCGCGCCAGTAGGTGAACCATCCATGTAACGCGTGGGCCACGACGATGGCGACTCCCGCCGGGAGCAGCGTTTGGATTAACTCCGCGTTCCCTGCGGCCACGCGATCGAGCGTGCGTTGCAGAATGTAAGGCACGAGCAGCAGGAACACCGTCCCCACGGCCATCGCCCCCATGGCGGCGGCGTAGCGAGCCCGCTGTCCCGCCGTCAGCTCCCACAGCGTTCGTTTCGCGCTCGTCCGCAACTCTTTGGCCTCGGATCTCTGGGGACTCGTTGGTGATTCCGAACCCCGCCAACTGTATCACGAATGCCGTTGGAAGTCGAACTCGGCACGTGGCAGAATGATGACCGAATACTTCATGCTTCTGGTGACACTTCGTTGCTTTTGCGGAAGTCGTTCATGAACTCCTCTAAAGGTCGACCCAGTCCGGCGTTCGCCTCTTCAAGTCCTTGGCGAAGCGCCGCATTCGCGTCCTCGTCCTGTCGTCTTCTCCAGAGCGTGACGAGTTGCTCCAACGACGCAACGCGTCCAAGTTCAACTTCACCAATGGCAAAGCGGCCAAAGTTCTCCAGTTCATCCCTTGTAACATTCATCGCAAATCTCCAAGATCGGACAACATGTACACCTTACCACGATCGTTCGGAACCCGTCAAAGCGTGTTCAAACTCCAGTGAGTTAGTCTTTCTCAGCTCGCTGTGTTCTAATCATCCCGTGGTCGTGGATGTGATCTGGAACCGTCGCTGAGATACATAAAGAGGTATCGTCGTGTTACAAATTCTCGGCACTCGAAAGACGCTGTGTGATGGCCTGTCTCGCCGGGACTTCCTGCAAGTCGGTGGGATCGGGGCGTTTGGTTTATCACTGTCGGATGTCGCGCCGCTGCGTGCTACCGAGAATCGTGGTTCAGCCTTTGGCCAAGCGAAATCGTGTATCCTGCTGTTCCCTTACGGATCGCCTTCGTCTCACGAAACCTTCGACCCCAAGCCCGAGCTGCCAGACATCCAAGGCGAGATGAAAGCGATTGCCACGAACGTGCCCGGCCTGCGGATCTGTGATCACTTGCCCAACCTGGCTCAGGTCATGGACAAAGTCACGGTTGTCCGTTCGATGACGCATCCGTATCCAGTCCACGGCTTGGCCTACGCGGTGACGGGGATGCCGACTTACACGCCCGAGTTGGAAACGCGAGCCCGCGACAACCGCCAATGGCCGTTCATTGGCTCCGTGGTGGACTATGTGGAACGTCGGCGAGTGGCCGAATCAAACGGCCACATCCCACGCAACATCGGATTGCCGTGGCTGGTCAACTCGAAGACTGACAACCCCGCCGTCAACGCCGGCCCATTCGGAGCCTTTCTGGGTGCCGAGTACGATCCGCTGTGGACCGATTTTAATGGTCCCGGATTGCATATCGCCCCTTTGGAAACGGTTGGTCAAACCCAACGGTTTCGCAATCCGTTCGGCGGCACGACATCCGAGGGTCGCTTTCATTTATCGTCCGCCGCGGAGCTGCCAGCGGATGTCTCGATCGAACGCTTGCGAATGCGCCGGTCGTTGCTCGCGCAATTCGATCAAGGCCGGCGGTCGATCGATCGCAGCTCCCAGGCGCAGGTGTGGAGTAGTCAACAGCAAACGGCCATGTCGTTGTTAACCTCCAGCCAGATGCGCGAAGCCTTGGATATCGGTCGCGAGCCCCCGGCGTTGCGCGAACGCTATGGCATGAATCTGTTTGGCCAGGGCTGCTTGGCTGCGCGGCGGTTGGTCGAAGCTGGGGGCAAGTTCGTGTCGGTCTTCTGGGATTGCTTCGGCCAGTTCGCCAACGGCGCGTGGGACACGCATCAGTACCATTATCCGCGCATGAAGGAATTGCTCCTGCCGGGATTTGATGCGGCGTATCCCACCTTGCTCACGGATCTGGATGAACGAGGCCTGCTGGACGAGACGTTGGTGATTTGGATGAGCGAGCACGGTCGCACGCCGGAGATCAATAACAAACCGGGCGGAGGCCGCGAGCATTGGTCGCGAGCCTACTCGGTGGCATTGGCTGGTGGCGGCATCGCGCGCGGCAAGGTCGTTGGGCAAACCACACGCGATGGCGGCGAGGTTCTGGACAACCCGGTCTCGCCCAAGGATATCCTGGCGACTGCTTACTACTTGCTGGGTATTGATCCGCAGACGACGGTCCCCGACCGCGAAGGCCGACCGCATCCCATCGCGGGCAGCGGCC
>JBGTHH010001175.1:0-2863 GCA_041746275.1 Pirellulaceae bacterium
GGTGTTATGTGAAGACGCGGATCGTCTGAGCGACTTCATTCTCTCGCGTCCCGGCTGCGCCTTCTACCGTCCCTCGACGGCTCAACGAGCTAGCGAACCAAACGCCATCGCCCTATAAAACAATTGTCCGAATGCACCCGCATCCTGTCCGGCATCGTTACGCTCGACAGTCAGGAACCGAAGACTGGGGCGAAGCAGCGTTTGGACCGAGTACTGGACTTCGCCTGCGGCTCTGGCTCCCTGTTGCTCAACGTGCGAAACCGCATCAAGAAGGCCGGGGGAACCATCGGCAAGATTTTCGGCCAGGAAAAGAACATCACCACCTACAACCTGGCCCGCATGAACATGCTGCTGCATGGGGTGAAGGACTCGGAGTTTGAGATCTTTCACGGTGATACGCTGCTCAATGAATGGGACATGATGCGGGAACCAAATCCCGCCAAAAAGCCATTGTTCGACGCTGTCGTCGCCAATCCGCCCTTCAGCTATCGCTGGGAACCGACTGACGCCCTGGCGGATGACGTCCGATTCAAAAGCCACGGCCTGGCCCCCAAGTCCGCCGCCGACTTCGCCTTCCTGCTGCACGGCTTCCACTTCCTCAAAGACGAAGGGGTGATGGCGATCATCCTGCCCCACGGCGTGCTCTTCCGAGGCGGTGCCGAAGAACGCATCCGCACCAAGTTGCTCAAAGACGGCCACATCGACACCGTCATCGGCCTGCCTGCCAATCTCTTCTACTCGACCGGCATCCCAGTCTGCATCCTCGTGCTGAAGAAGTGCAAGAAGCCCGACGACCTGCTCTTCATCAACGCCGCCGAACACTTCGTGAAAGGCAAACGCCAGAACCAACTCACGGACGAGCACATCGCCAAGATCATCGAGGCCTATCAATTCCGAAAAGAGGAGCCCCGCTGCTCCCGCCGGGTCGAAATGCCGGAGATCGAAAAGAACGACTTCAATTTGAACATCTCCCGCTACATCAGCACGGCCGTCGGTGAGGAAGAAATCGATCTAGCGGCGACTCATGGCGAGCTGAAGAAAATCGAAGACGCTATCAAGTCGGCGACGGGGAAACACAATGCGTTCCTGAAAGAGCTAGGCCTTCCTTTGTTGCCATGACCTGATACCAGGCCGGCGTGGGGGACATGAATGAGGAAGGCTCGAACAGCGGAGCTGTGGAAGCGAGTCGGTTCGGCGTCGTTCCGCGCGAAGAGATCGTGAACTCCACCCTTGCTCCGGCAATCTCGCTGGTTGATGGTAATCTCTTCCTTCCTGTCAATTGGCCATATTGACGGCAGCGCTCCAGGACTTAGCAATTCGCAGTTCATCGACTTGAACCGCTGCTTGAGTGCCCAGCGAGATTCGGATTGACGTGAACTCTGTCGGCCCAGGAGACGCTGTACCGTGGACCGTCCACGCGGAAGGTTGAGTTGCGTCAACGAACTCGCCTGTTCGGAACACTCGCAGACTTGCCTTAGTAGTGTTCTGCTGGGCTTCGAGCTTAAACACGAACAGGTGAGCTTCCCCGTCGGAGAGTGGAACTGCGGCGACGTCGATGGTCCCAGCGTTGTTCACAAAGGGTTGCCCGTCGGACCTAACACCAAGAGATACCGAATGGCGACGGGTGAATCTTGGCGACGCGGACAAAGGTTCGAGATAAACCTGTATCGCCGCGTCTTCCTCGCCGGCGGGCGACTGGCGACTGACGAGCAGGCTCAAAAAGATCGATGTCCCGGAGCTCAATTCGATCGGACTTTCGAACGACCTCCGTAAATCGTCTCCTCCCCGCAGCGAGAGTAACCGACGGCCCGATCGGTCGATACCGAAGACAACGCCGTCCGGAGCGTCCATGATCTCGGCAAGCGATCCGCGTCCGCGACCAGCCGATTCCCAGCCCCCGGCCCAGCCGAAGCCGCTACGACCTCGCCGCAGTTGACCGGCCAAGTTCTCGAATCCGTCATATGCGAGCAAGTCTCCACCGCCCGCCTCGCGGACGGCTTCTTCGATTCGTTGCACGAATTGCCGTTGTCCAAACGGAATATGGTGTGACCGTCCAGGCTCGCTGCGTAGAAAACGGCGCGCTTCACCGGAAAAGATTCGGTCCTCGAAGTCGGCATCTGACCCGGTCGGTGTCCAGATCACGCTGCCATCAAAGACATGGACCTCGGTCGCCAGTGAATCCAAAGTAACCGCATACTGTGTGCCTTCGTCAATGATCTGGGCCTCAGGGGTTTCGAGGAGAAATCCATTCGATACATCCGTAACGTTGACAAAAACGGTGCCGGCCAGGAGTCGCGCTGAGTCGGCTGTGTTGACGAACAGTTCACAAGGACCTTCAAGGACAACATTCGTTCCCGAATCGAATCGCAGTTCGGCGGCTCCGGATGTCAGCTTGATCATGCCAGCGTTGAACATTCCATCGGGAAGCGATGGCGGTTGCTGCCACACGCAAGCCGCTTGCGCGATCCATTTTCCTAGTGGCGGCGCGGTCGGCTGAGGCGCTTGCGGTGTTGGCTTGTTCTGCTGATCGGCCAGATTGAGTTGGTCTCGATCGGGTCGCTGCGTCCACCAGAGGGCGATTGCTAGGATCGAAGCGGCCGTGGCGATCAAAGTGATACGCCAACCCCAAGCGGTTCGTAAACTCTGCTTCATAGCTGAATCACTGATCGGAACTTGACGCTGCGCACCACTGTCAGCGGCCCAAGTTCGCAAACCCGCTTCGATATCCATCCGCTCGCGGAAGATAGCGCGGGCCGTGGCGTCTTCCTTCAAATGGTTTTGCAACGATTGATGCTCGGCCTCCGTAATGGTGCCATTGACAAGCGCGTTGATGGATTGCTGGAGGGTTTCATTACTCATGATG
>JBGTHH010001176.1:0-3606 GCA_041746275.1 Pirellulaceae bacterium
CGCAAAAGTTCGACTTGGCGCTGGGTCTTCCGAGAATGCTGAGCATGTCGTGACTCCTACGAACTAACCGATAATCAACCACCGACCAGATACTGAGTGCAGTACCAAGTTACAAACCGTTCCCATTGTATCGACATCGACTGATGTGTCACAAGCGGATTTCTGAAGAAACGCCCGCAGTTAAAGTGACATTGAAGTCACCAGTTTGCCGAAGCCGGAGCGATCCGCGATGATGAGCCCCTATGCTTGAACCTCCTTCCACGCCGCCCGCCACCGACCGACTCGAGTTCCGAGAATGGCATCTCCAGGATCTGGATCGATTCCATGTCATCTGCTCCGATCCCCGCGTCATGCGGTATGTTGGCGATGGCCGGGTGTGGTCCCAGGAACAAACGAGCCAATTCATCCAGGCCGCTACGAAAATGTTACGGAATTGCGGATATTGCCAATGGGCTTTGATTCATAAGGCAAACCGCCAACTGATCGGATACTGTGGATTGGCGAAGTCGGACGAGTTGCCCGAGATTGGCTGGAGGCTGTCACCCGAGTATTGGGGGCAAGGACTGGCCACCGAGGCCGCTCAAGCCGTGCTCAACCACGGGCTGTTGGCAATCGGATGTAGCCAAATTATCGCTACAGTCCAAGCCGAGAACACAGCATCCATTCGTGTTATCGAGAAACTGGGCATGTCACCGAGTCGTCGCATGGACCGAATGGGACGCGAAGTCGTGGTCTATACTGCGGACAAGAAGTGCCTGACCTCGTGAGTACGGTAGGCTAGGATCTCCAGTGGAACTTGCTCATTTCAACAGATTACTCAAGGAGTCGCTCCGATGCGCATCGCCTGCGGAGGCATACAACACGAGACGAACACCTTTGCGTCGACTCCCACCACCCTCGCCGATTTCATCCGCGACAGCGAATGCGGTCCGGAACTATCGGGAGGCGATGTCATTGTCCGACGCTATCGCGATACCGGCTGCATCCAAGGCGGCTACATCGCGGGCGCGGAGGCGGTCGGAGCGGAGTTGATTCCACTACTATCCGCGAAAGCTCAACCGTCGGGAATCGTGGACCAAAACGCCTTCAACACCATGCTCGGCTGGTTCCTCGAGCGACTCGACCGCGTGCTGCCCGTGGACGGCGTGCTTCTCGATCTGCACGGCGCGATGGTCACGGAGCAACATGCGGATGCGGAAGGAGCCTTCGTCGACGCGGTACGCCAACGCGTGGGGCCCCAGATTCCGATCATCGTGACGCTCGATCTGCACGCCAACATCTCGCCGCGGTTGGCCGAGCTGTCCGATGTGATCATCGGCTTTGATACCTATCCCCACGTGGACATGTTCGAGCGGGGACGGGAAGCCGCCGAACTGCTGGCTCGGATCATTCGCCAAGAGGTAGTGCCGGTTCAGGCCTATCGGCAACTTCCGCTGTTGACGATGCCCCCGATGCAATGCACGCTGCGCGAACCCATGCGGTCGTTGATCCAGCGTTTGCATCAATTGGAGGCGGAGCCAGGAGTCTTGACCGCCACCGTCTCCATGGGCTTTCCGTTCGCGGATATTCACGATGCCGGAGTTTCCGTGCTGGTGACGACGGACCGCGATCCTGACTTAGCCGCACGCCTCGCCGATCGGCTGGCCGGATGGCTGTGGGAGCTTCGCGACGATTTGCAACCGCAACTCACCACGATTCAAGACGTTATGCGGTTCGTCGACGAGCACGACCACGAGGGACTCACCATTGTCGCTGACGGTTCGGACAATCCCGGTGGCGGAGCACCATGCGATGGTACGGTGGCCTTGCAAGCCTTGATCGACGCCAAGTTTCCCGGAGCCGCCGTCGGTGTTCTCTACGATCCCGAGACAGCCGCGCAGGCTCATCGCGCTGGAGTCGGTCAGACCATTCCTGTTCGTCTGGGAGCGAAAACCGATCAGCAGCACGGGGAACCGATCGAGGGCGAGGCGTATGTCCGAGCGTTGTGCGATGGGGCCTTCACTTACCACGGTCCCATGTTTCGCGGCATGCAAGATCACTTGGGGCTGACAGCGACGCTGGTCATCGGCGGTGTCGAGGTCGTCGTGGCTTCTCAACGGCGACAATGCCTGGACGCGGAGATGCTGCGGATCGCCGGAATCGAACCGAGTCGTCGACGACTGCTCGTCCTCAAGAGCGCCGTTCACTTCCGCGCCGACCTGGGCACGTTAGCCGGACACATCTTCGACGCCGATACGCCAGGCGTTCATCGCCCTGATTTCCATCAACTGCGCTATCAACACGTACGCCGACCCGTCTATCCGCTCGATCAGGAGACGCATTGGCACCCACGCTCCTAGGCCAATCGATGGAATGCGCAATAGTGCTAACGGTGCTACTCGTCGTGCTCGTGGCATCGCTGAAATCTACCCACGCCTCGCATCCGTGTAATAATATGAGCCCGTCCCCTTATTATTCCCCGAAGGACGTGAAGCGTTGTCCGAGTTCTTTGAGCCTGCGCCCTACGACTCGCTTTCACGGCTACGGAGGCGAGTTTGTAATTGCACAACCAGGACGGAGAGATCATCTTGCGGTATCCGACGCAACTCCTCGTCCGTGAACGGAATTTCGCCAAGCAGCTCTTGCAATAACTGTACCCGACCAGCCAGCTTTCCTTGTTCGATGCCTAGCGCGAGGCCTTCTTCTCGGCCTTCCTTTCGGGCTCCCGAGATGGCCCATTCGTAATCGCGTTGAGCTTTTTCGCGTTGATCGTACATGGTTCGGTCCTCTGTTCTGGACGAGATGATTTCGATGACCTGGATCGCGCGCTGGAACTCGATACCTGGAAGCAACTGACGTAACTGCTCTCCGCTGTACTCGTGAGCGCGACGCAGCAGGAAGACCCATTGCTCCAGCTTGCTGGCCGTGGAAATCGTGGCTTCGTCCGAATTATACTTCGACAACTCGACCGTGTGTACCGCGATGGCCCTGTCCAGCGTGCGACCGCTGTCCTGGTCGATCAGCTCGAAGCGATGATGCGGCTGAGCCGTGTCGCGAAATAGCACGTTGTCCAGCAAACAGATCGAGATGGCGGGGCACAATTCGGCGTAGTCGTCCCCGGAGGTCAACTGATCCACGTACAGACTGCAGGCATAATAGACCAACCGCTTCAGCAGGCCGCCGTAGATGGAGATTTGCATCTCCACGTTGAACCACCGGCCCAGCGAATCACGAGCACGCACGTCCAACACGACTTGCTTGTCCGACGTGAATTCCTGGTAGCTGAACGGGTTCAGAATTTCGACAGCCACCACCGGATGTTTCAAGCGGAGGATCGCATTCAACAAACCCAGGAGGGCGACCGCGTTTTCCGGGCTGCCGAAAATCTTCTTGAACACGAAGTCGACAATCGGTCTGATCCCCAACGGCATGGTCCGCTCCGTTTCATCAGATGCGTTTGAACCGCTTATCGAGTTCCTCGCGTGTGAAGACCAAGGCGGTGGGGCGGCCATGAGGGCAATGGTGCGTATCATGAAAGAGATGGCGCTGTTCGAGCAACGCATCGACTTCCTCGACGGAGAGCCGATCCCCGGCCTTGATCGCGGCTTTGCAGGAGATCATGTGCAA
>JBGTHH010001177.1:0-5041 GCA_041746275.1 Pirellulaceae bacterium
GCGTCTCGTCTGCCGCAGGTTGCGCGGGCGTCGCCGCAGGAGGAGTTTCCGGGGCGGGGGTCGCTGGATCCGCGTTGGCTGTCGCGGGTTCGACAGGTGGAGTTTCCTGGCCGCGAGCCAGATCGGGGAGCACTACGGCCAGGATGGATACTAAGCATACTGAGCGAGGCACAAGCAATATCTGACGCAACATGTTCGTCGCACTCCTGCTGGCAATCTGGTACGGTGGTTCGTGTGACGTGGGGGAAAGGTCTGCTTGATCCAAGCCGACTCGGCTCCACGGTAGGAAGGTCTGTCGTTTCGGATCGACGGACCACGTTGTAGTACGCGTCGGATCACGGTCTGGTTCGTACAGGTTAGCATAGCTGCCGCAAGAATAAAGGCGGCCTCAGTAAGGATTTGTGACGACGTGCCCAGCAAAAGATCACGCCCAGCGACGGAACGACGACCGCGCCAAGTCTCCACGGCGGCCTCCCTGCTGCGAGTCATCGGCGGAGACATGCGGGGACGCTCCTTCCGTTATAACGGGGATGCGGACCTGAGACCGATGAAGGATCGTGTTCGCGAAGCGGTGTTCAATTTAATTGGACCCGAGGTGAAAGGGAAGGAAGTCATTGACCTGTTCGGCGGGACGGGAGCGATGTCGTTCGAGGCACTCAGTCGTGGTGCCGCCTCGGCGACCGTGATCGAACGCAGCTTTCCTAACGCAAAAGTCATCCAAGAGAACGCGAATTCGCTGGGAGTCGCCACGCGCATTCAAGTGCGGGCAGGCGACGCGTTCATTGTCTCCGAGCAACTTCCAATTCCCCCCCATCCTGTGCTGGTTTTCTGCTGCCCTCCGTATGATTTTTATCTTTCACGTGCCGAGGAACTCCTGAAGCTGATCGAGCGTTTCCGCACGGGGACGGCACCGGGGAGCTTGATCTTGATCGAAGCCGACACGCGGTTTGATGTCAGCCTGCTCGGCGACGCGCCCGCTTGGGATGTGCGCACGTATTCGCCCGCCGTGATAGGCATCTACGAAGTCGGCTCGTCGGCGGAGCGTCTTTGACGTCGGTCGGATCACGATGCTGGCGCGGTGATGCCTGCAACGGGCGATGGACTGACGGCATGGACTCCCCCAATCGCTACAGTTTATTGCCGCACGCTGCTTGCAGCGAATGAACCGATCGCCCTTACAAATCAGGTTCTACTTCTCCGAGCAATGTTACCGACCTTATCAGATGAGCGGTCGTAGCTGCTGCGCATCACGAGCGTTTGTAGACACCTCGAGGTTGGTGGAATGACGAAATCTTTTTCAAACACGCCCTTGTGGCCCTATGTGGGGGTTGTGGCTTGTCTTTTGATCCTGGCCGTATTGGCACCTCGAACTTGGAAGCAAGACGTCATCGATTCGCCTAGGCGTGAGCTGACTTCCGCTCCACCCACGATCGCGGGAAGCAGTATCCAAAGCCCGACCGTCGTCGAGCCGACACACCCCGCTGTCTCCCAGGAGACGTTCGTCGTAGCCCAAGTTGCGACATCACCTCTGCTCGCCTTGGGAGACTTTCCGACGCAACGACAAGCGGCCCCGGTGTCACCCCCGGTAACCGAGCAACTGGAGTTTGATCCTTCGGTAGGCGATCTGCCGAGCTTGCCCTCGCCGGATGCGACTCCCGAGCTACCTCATGTCGCCATCGCGCCGCGGCTCTCTCCACCCGCCGCGTCGCTCTCGATCTCGCCGTTGAATGTCGTCAAACAGCCCGCTGAAAGCGCGCCGCGCGTCTCGACCTCCTGGCCACTTCCACGTGACTTGATGACACGGCTCGAACAAGTCGCTGAACTCGACGACTGTCGACCCTGGGTGGATCGCGTGCGCTTTACGCTTGAGCAATTGCATCGAACGGATTCGCTGTTCGCCAGTTCGGTAACGGAGTACCTCAACAACCTGGACTCGAGCGTGCATGACGGGACGGTATTGGCCAACAGCACGACGAACAATCAGGCGAAGTCCAAGATTCTGCGCGCGAACTATGCCCTGGCCCGCCGCGTCGAGATTTGGAAGCAAGTGCATAAGATCATGGCCCATCCCATCGCCTTGGTCTCGATTCAAGGCCCCGACGATTCGCGGATTCGCGACCATCTCAAGGTTCTGGACCAGCAACTCACTTCACTGGATCACGGCCCGGCCTGGCGTCAGTACCTGTTGCTAAAGGAACTGAATGATTTGGTCGGCTCTGGCCAGACCGATAACCAGCATCGACTGGCCCGCCAGATCCTGTTGCGCATGGAATCGACGAAACTCAACGATGCCCAACTGGCAGTCATGAAGAAGTCTCCGTTCGTCGAATTGAGCCGCGAGTTGCGTCGCTGGGCGGACGAGCCGGTCAACTATCGCGCGTTGCTGGACGACGTGGAAGCCTACGAAGAGAATCGTCGGGCTGATGGAGCCCGTTCGATTGCCCGCCAATATCAGAACGCTCGTTGGTCGTCGAATCCCGCAATCGAGGATTTGGGCGACCTGCTCAACGCCCACTACCGCAATGCCAACCTGCGCGTGGCCGTCGCCGCCGACTTGCTGAATCGGCTAATTCCGCCCATTGAACCGCTGGACCAGGATGTCAATGAGAACATTCTCGGGGCGCGGGTTTATGGTGTCAGCCGCATCCATACGGAACTGCGAGCGATCTTGATTCCGGATACCACACGCTGGCGCGTCGGCGTCGAAGCGCGGGGCCGCGTCGAGTCATCCACGGCGGCCAACTCGGGGCCGGCCACATTCTACAACGACGCCTTATCCCGCTACCTCGCGCGGAAGCTGATGATTGTCGACCGCAATGGGATCAGCGTACGCCGAGCCGAAGCGGAAGCTAACAGCGACACCGGCCTGACTGGGTTTCGCACGGACTTTGATCGTGTGCCTGTGATCGGCTGGTTGGCGCGAAGCATTGCCCTGGATCAACACGATAGCCGCTTGTTTAGCGCGCGGCGCGAGGCGGAAGAACGACTGGCCGCGCGGGCCAGCGAACGACTGGACGATGAGGTCCATCAACGCTTGGAACAGGCGGAACGAGATTTCGACACGAAACTACTGCAGCCGATGCAACGCTTGCAATTGAATCCCGTGGCGTTGGATCTGCAGACGACCAAATCACGATTGATTGGCCGCTATCGACTGGCGGGCGGCCATCAGGTGGGCGCGCACACACCGCGTCCCCAAGCGCCGAGCGATAGCTTGCTCAGTGTTCAGCTTCACGAAAGCGCCCTGAACAATGTCCTGGAGCAACTCCAGCTCGAAGGCAAACAAAGCGACCTGCGACAACTCTATCGGGACCTAGGCGAGATCTTTGCTAATCCCGGCCTCGAAGCTCCCGAAGATGTTCCCGAGGGAGTTACGATTACGTTCGCGGATGACGAGGCCGTGCGCATTCGTTGTGAACAGGGTCGCGTGATCGTCACCTTGCGCATCGCCGAACTCAAACGAGGCTGGCGGCATCAATGGCACAACTTCGCGGTCCGCGCCTACTACGTTCCAGACCGAACGCAACTGGACGCGAATCTGGTGCGTGAAGGCGCGATCGAATTGGATGGGCAACACATCACCTCCTACGATCGCATCGCGCTCAGCGGCGTGTTTAGCAAGACCCTGTCGCGCAACCGTCCCTTCAATTTGATCAACAAGCACATTGCCGAAAGCGAAAATTTGCAGGACCTGCAAGTCACGCAATTTGTTGTCGCCGAAGGCTGGATCGGCGTGGCATTGGGACCGCAATACGGTGGGTCGCTGCAAGAGACGGCTCGCCAGCCGCAAGCGGAGTCCGACGTGCGCTAACGACTCGAACACGCTCCTTCAACTCGATTTGCTTGACTCGATTTGTTGGAACTCGGCTTACTTGGTGACCAACTCCAACGTACCCCATAAGCTCGGATCCTCGACGAATGGAAACTCGGGACCGACGCTGAACGTCTGCCAGCCCAATTCGCGATCGACGACCGCATAGGTGAATCCCAGGCGCGGATGGTCGGCCGGTGCGAAACCGGTCAGCGTCGTCGCGGGAATCAAGACTTCCAATTGGTAGCCATCGCCGAGTGTTCGGCTGCGGACCCGCAACAACTTGGGATCGATTGGTTTGGGGCTCTCCTTGGCGCGATGGATCGGGAACAGCGCCGCCACAGGTTCGTCCAAGCGGGGACCGCCGCCGCTGGGCAGGAACTGAAAGCGATGACAGAACCGATTCGCGCGATGCACGTTGTGTGCGTCGCGCGTGTCGATCCAGACTTGCAAGCCATCGCTATCCTCCATGCGCGTCGAGCGGCACCAAGGGGCCTGGGCCTTCCCCGCGACTTGGACGGCCAGTGCCATTCCCTCCTCGCTCCAAGCGGCGCGGACATCGGCGAACAGCTTTCGCCCTTCGAGCTCGCTAAAACTCGGGAGCACGTGCTTGTCGCTTAACTTCAGCGTGGGCTCAGTCCACAGCTTCGGCCGATAGTAGCACGCCGTCGAAAAGCGAAATAGGAACGTCGAAGCGAGCAGGGCGTTAGGCATGGTTATGTTCAGCACGGAAGGTTGTGAAGCGGTCGATTTCGCGTGGGCCTCATTCAGGCCGTGGCCTCTTCGAGCTTACTCATGTGCTCGCGCAGGAACTCGGGTAAGTCGCCATGATGCAGGTCCTCGACGGCGCGAAACATCAACTTGACGATATCGCAGTCCGGACGCGATTCATCCAGCTCGCGATCGCTGCCCAGATGGGCAAACCGTCCCAGCGGCATCGCCCCTTTCGGGCCGCTCAAGGTCAACACGACCGACTCCGGCTTCTTGGTCAGGATGCCGGCCCAAGGATCGCGATGCCCATTCAGATACATACGAACCACCGCTTGATTGTTCCATAGGAACTGCGATCCGGGAGCCACGTCCTCGAGCAAGTCACACAGTTCCTCGAGGACTTCCGTTCCCCATTGCACCGTCTTGCCGGGTGGAAATCCCTTGCGTAGGAAGTGCCATTTCTGGCCCAGCTTTTTCCACGGCGTATGATCGTCCAGGTTCAGTTCCTTGCGCTGCTCG
>JBGTHH010001178.1:0-2530 GCA_041746275.1 Pirellulaceae bacterium
ACCCGAGCGAGCTTCGGTTTCGGCCAGCCGGACCAGTGCGCCGGTACTAGTGGTGCCGACGTTGAAGTCACCATCGCTGCACAGCATGACGCGGTTGATACCATGTTCGATGAAATTCTCCCGGGCGAAGCGATAGGCCAATTGAATTCCCTCGCCACCGTTAGTCGAACCACCGGCTTCCAACGAATTGAGCGCGCCCAGAATCCGCTGGCGATCGTCACCGGGTGTCGGCGGCAAGACGGCTCCCGCCGCTCCCGCGTAGACCACGATCGAGACGCGATCATCCGCGTTGAGCTGTGATGCCAACAGACGCAGGCTCTGTTGGACGAGCGGCAACTTGCGGGGGTGGTTCATCGAACCCGAAACGTCCACCAGAAACACGAGGTTCGCCGCCGGGCGCGCGTCGTCCAACGCGCGTCCTTTGAGGCCGATCCTGGCCAGCATATGCCGCGCTTGCCACGGTGCTTCCGTCACTTCGACATGAACGGCGAACGGATGCTCTCCAGCGGGTTCGGAATACTCGTAATCAAAGTAGTTGATCAACTCCTCGATCCGCACGGCGTCCGCCGGAGGCAACGTGCGCTGCTGCATGAGGAACATGCGGGTTTTGGAATAAGAGGCCGTATCGACATCGATCGAGAATGTTGAGAGCGGTTGCTCGCGTGCGGGAACGAACGAGTTCTCGACAATCAGATCAAATCGATCACCTCCCATCCCCGGTCCCTGCCCTTGTTCCGACTCCGCGGCGGCCTGTGGGTTCGCCATGCCAACTCGCGGTGCGGACGAGTAATATGGACGAACGCTTGTGGCATCCGAGGTGGGCGCAGCGCGACCGCATCCCATCGCAACACTGACAAAACTCAACAGCAATCCCCAACCCCACAATTCCACGCCACCACCACGTTGGTGCAACATGACTCGATCTCCGTTGAAGAACAGATGAAAGGCCGATCGGCAGTTAGACGAAACACGAACGGTTTCGGATTTCATCAGAGGTGATCCCCAAACAGCCCGTCGTATTCCCGTCGAAGCGAAATTAAGGTCGGCCTTCGGGAATCATGCGGGCTGGATGTCGCGAAGCGCGATAGCCTGAGGTAGGATGGGTTCCGCACCACTCGACATATCCCACAGATGGAGATGGAGATGAAGATGAGATTCACGTTACTCACCATCGCGCTGTTGTCCCTCTCGATTAGCTCGCTCACTCAGTCCGGATCGGCTCAATCTTTACAAGCGGGTGCGGCGACCAGCAACATCACACCGCCGCTTGGCGAAGACATCATCGGTGGCTTCAACCCGTTTCCCTCGACCCATATCCACGACGAATTGCACGCGCGCTGCCTGGTTCTGGACGATGGGCAGGTTCGCCTAGCGATCGTCGTTTGCGACTTGCTCGGGATTCACAAGGTGGTCAGCGACGAGGCGCGGAAGCTGATCCAACAGCGTTCGGGTATTCCCGTGGATCGCGTCCTGATCAGCGCGACGCACACGCATTCCGCCAGCAGTGCCATGGGGAAGGATCGTTTGAAGCCGGATCAGACGCCGGACGACTACCAGCGTTTCGTGGCGCAGCGCATCGCCGACGGCGTGCAGCGCGCGGCCAACAACCTGCGTCCCGCCGAGATCGGCTTCGGTACGGCCGAGGCTCCCGAGCACGTGTTCAATCGGCGTTGGCACATGAAGCCGGGCACGGTTCCTCCCAATCCGTTCGGCACCGTCGATCAAGTCAAAATGAATCCGCCGGGCGGTAGTGCGAATCTGGTTGAACCCGCCGGACCAACCGATCCGACCATTTCGTTTATTGCTGTGCGAGAACCGCAGGGACGACTCATTTCGGTCTTCGCGGCCTACTCGCTGCACTATGTGGGCGGCGTCGGCTCGGCCCACATTTCCGCGGACTACTTTGGTGTCTTCTGCGAGCAGTTGGCCAAACTGCTCGAACCCGAGCCGCAAGATCCGCCGTTCGTCGCGCTGCTGGCCAACGGCACCAGTGGCGACATCAACAACATCAATTTCCTGCAACCGCGCCCTCGAAAGCCCCCGTACGCTCAGATCCGCTTCGTCGCCACGGATGTGGCAGACAAAGTGTACGAGGCGGTTCAAAAGGTCGCGTATCGTGCGGACATTCGCTTGGACGCGCGGTATCGCGAGCAGGAGATTCCCTGGCGACGTCCGACCAGCGAGCAGGTCGAGTGGGCTCGCCAGACGATCGCGACGGTCGAGAATGTGCCGGGAAAAGTCAGCCTGCCGCTAGCCTACGCCGGTCGCGTTTTGAGTCTGTCCGAATACCCCGAGACCGCGCAGGTGCCGTTACAAGTTTTGAAGATCGGCGATGTCTGTATTGGCAGTATGCCGTGTGAGGTCTTCTGCGAAATTGGCTTGGACTTCAAGGATCGTAGTCCCTTGCAACCAGCCTTCATGATCTCGTTGAGCCACGGCTACATGGGCTATTTGCCCACGCCGCGCCACCACCGTCTCGGGGGCTACGAGACTTGGTTGGGGACGAATCGGTTGGAGATTGAAGCCTCCG
>JBGTHH010001179.1:0-2265 GCA_041746275.1 Pirellulaceae bacterium
GGCCTCGATTCAGGATGATCGCGGATTTACAGACTCGTTCGATATCGCCCAGCAAGTGGCTCGACAACATCAACGACTTGCCTGGCCGCGCCGCGAGCGCTCCGAGCAGAGCCAACATTGCCGCGCGTCCTTCCGGATCAAGTCCCGCCGTTGGTTCGTCGAGTAGCAGCAGATCGGGATCGTGAACCAATGTGGCTGCCAGCTTGAGCCGTTGGATCATTCCCACCGAGTATTGTTCGAGACGTCGATAGCGCGCGTCCTCCATCCCCAGATATGACAGCGTCTCGTGAGCTCGTCGCAATGCTTGGCGACGCGGCATCCCGCACAACTCGCCTGCCAAAGCGACATACTCGATGCCATGGAGACCCGGGACGAGCGAATTCCGTTCCGGCATGAATCCGACACGGCCGCGTAATACGACGCCCGCGGAACGCACCTCGTGACCTAAGACCACGGCCACGCCGGTTGTGGGGCGAATCAATCCAAGCAGAATCTGCATCATTGTCGACTTGCCGGCCCCGTTTTGTCCGACGAGTCCGATGGCTCCCGGCTCGACGGTCAGTTCCACGTGACGCAAGGCGCAGACGTCGCCGTAGTAGTGGGTGACCTGATGCAGTTCCAGCAGGGATGTCATGCGGAATCGGTGATTGGCGTGGAGTAACGAACGTGTCGGGTTGGGGATAGAGTGTGCCTAGCCTACAACCAATCATTGTCCTTGTACCAGTCCACCGTTTGTCGGAGTCGCTCGTCCAGGCCCAATGATGGCTCGAAACCCAACTGTTGCCGAGCCTTGGCCGGGGAGCAAGCCCAACTGCTAGCGACGGCTTCGCGGACTTTATCCAGGCTGAGGAAGCTCGGGCGACCACGCAAGTAATTCGCCGATTGCGCGGAGAGGGCAATGGACCTGCCCACCCAACGCCACAGCGGCCATACGACGACGCGGCGATCCGTGGACTTGGCGATACGCTGGCCCAACTCCCAGTAGTTCGGGTATTCGGCATCATCGCAAGCGAAGTAGTAGCCCTGAGGCGAATACTCGCCGTGCGGTTGGGGTGCGAGCGTCTCGCCGGTCGTGGCGGCGGTCAACAGAATCTGTACCAAATCGTCCACGTAGATCAGGGACAGAGGTGGCGTGCGGAAGCCTATGACGGCATGTACGCGAAACCGGTAGATGGGCTTGATCATCTTCAGGAGGTTGACATCTGCCGGACCGTAAACAATTCCTGGACGAATCACCGTGATTTCCAAACCCGATGCCTCCTTCTGCAATTCGATCTCCCCCAGCCGCTTGCTACGACCGTAGTTAGAAACCGGAGACGGTGCATCGGACTCGTCTCGCACCGCCTTGCCCGGCGGAGGTGGTCCGGTGGCGGCGACTGACGAAACGTAGACGAGTCGCGGTGGCTGGCGGAGCGCGCGACAGGCCCGAGCGAGATTCCCCGTGGCCGTGCCATTGATGTCGAGCAATTCCTGCGCCCTCATCGCGGTGACCAGTCCCGCGATGTGTAGCACCGTGTCACAGCCCTCGAGGGCGTGACGGTAGCTGTCCGGTTGCTCTATCGTGCCGGTGATCCGTTCGATGCGCGGATCTTGAAGCTGCGCCACTTGGGAAGTGCCGCGCACTAAACATTTCAATCGCAAATCGCGCCGGAGCAACTCCTGGACGACATGCCTGCCGATGAAGCCGCTGGCTCCGGTAACGAAAACAGTTTGCATACAGGGATTACCAACGAGGCTGGCGATGACGAGACGCGTGACTGGTTGAAAACCCGGTCTGGTCGGCCGCACGGCTCAAAGTTTGAAGACCAAGCACTGGGTCGTGGGTTGCTCGATGATTTCCTCGGGCTTATCGGCGAAGAACTCCTGAAAAGCTTGTTCCACGCCCGCCAGGATGCCGTAATCGTGCGATAAGATTACGCCGCCCGGAATCATTCGTGGATAGAAGTATTGCAGGCAGCCCAACGTTCCCTCGTACAGATCCACATCGAAATGGCAAAACGAATAGCGTTGTTCGGGAAGTCCAGCCGCGGAGGCGGGAAAGATGCCTTTGTGATAGCTCACGTGGGAATAGCCCTGGAGATATTCCTGGACATTCTCCAGACTGCACGCATATTGGCCCACGCGATGTACTTGGCGATCCTTTTCCGACGCTTCGGGCAAGCCCTCGAATGTGTCAAATAGAAGCAGGGGGCGATCCCCTTTGACCTCGCAAATCAACTTGGCTGACGCGCCCTTGTACACACCAACTTCAGCCATCGCGCCTTC
>JBGTHH010001180.1:0-4356 GCA_041746275.1 Pirellulaceae bacterium
GCTGGTTACCAGTGATCCCTCGGTCACTCGCCGCCTGATTCATGCGGGGCTATGGCTTTGTGTACAATTCTGACCGCAATGAAACGCCGGAGGTAGCCCCCGATGAACGTAACTGATGTGATGCGTGAATTGCAGTCGCTAGGTACAGCACAGAACGTGAAGATCTATCGTCGACACGGTGTCGGCGACAACGTGTTTGGCGTCAGCTTTGCCCATCTGAATCGCCTTAAGCGTCAGATCAAGGTCAATCATCCTTTGGCCACGGAACTGTGGCAGACCGGCAATAGCGACGCGATGTCTCTGGCCACGATGATTGCGGACCCGCAAGCTTTTACCAGTACCACGGCCGACGCGTGGCTGAAAGGCGTCACTTGCGACATGCTGGGTGGATTGTTCGGCCAGCTCGTCGCGCGATCACGCGTGGGGCTGAAGAAGTTCCAGGCGTGGTCCAAATCCAAACGCGAGTTAACCCAGTCGTGTGCGTACTCGTTGTTGGCGGCCATGTTGCGCGACAATGCCGATCAGGTGCCTGATGACGTGTGTGTCGAGGTCTTGAGCATCATTGAAAACGGGATACACCGCGCGCCGAACCGAGCCCGCTACGCCATGAATAGCGGTCTCATCGCCATCGGCGTTTATAAGACTCAACTGCGCAAGCAGGCGTTGGCGACCGCGCGACGCGTGGGCGTGGTCGAAGTTGATCACGGGGAGACCAATTGCCAGACTCCCGTAGCGGAAGCCTACATTCTCAAGGCTACCGAGCGAGCGGCTGCACGACCAACCAAGACCCGCGGCTGCTAAGTCGCACCGTTCGCATAAGCGGCGGCAGCTTCCCACTCGAGCGGCATCCTCACGACCTGAGCGACTGGTGATCGAGAGGCCGCTGATCGAGAGGCTGGCGACGTAGCGGCGATTGATTTTCTCTGAAAGGGTCCGGCACTGTCCAACGTGTCTCCAAAGCTGATCCCCAAAGCCCGCGCGGCCAAGACCGCGGAACTGTTGACGTCGACCTGCGAGAGTTGGTTGACGGCTTCGATGATCGGCACGCTGTTGATCGCGGGTGGTTGGTAACAGACCATTTCGCCCAAGCGACCTTCGATGATCAATCGCACCGCATGGGAACCGAACTGGGTGGCCAGCACGCGATCAAACGTGGTTGGCCCGCCGCCGCGTTGGAGGTGGCCGAGCACGCACACCCGCGTGTCGCGGCCCAATCGCTTTTCGATCTCGTACGCGACGATATTGCCAATCCCGCCCAGACGGGTTTGCCGCGAATCCTGCCGTCGCTCGGCCGTGACGAGGCCTCCTTCGGGAAGCTGCGCTCCTTCGGCCACGACGATCAAGGTGAAGCGTTTGCCTTGCTGATCCCGCTCCAAAATCTTGCCGCAGACATTCTCGAAGGTCCAAGGAATCTCGGGAATGAGAATCACATCGCCACCGCCGGCGATGCCCGCGTACAGTCCGATCCAACCCGCGTGGCGGCCCATCACTTCCAGCACCATCACACGTTCGTGACTGGCCGCCGTGGTATGCAATCGGTCGAGAGCATCCGTGGCGCAGGCCACCGCACTGTCGAACCCGAACGTGAAGGCCGTGGCGGACAGATCGTTGTCGATGGTTTTGGGCACGCCGACGACCGGCAGTCCGTACTCGTGGAATTGTTGAGCCACCGCGAGCGAGCCATCTCCGCCCACGCAGATCACACCGCACAGGCCCAACTGTTCGTAAGTCGCACGGACACCGGCCAATAGCTCAGGGTCCAGCTCGACACGATCCTGCACCCCCACCGTCGCTGCAAAGCGTCCCTTGTTGGTTGAACCCAGGATGGTGCCACCCTGAGTGAGAATCCCCGCCGTGTTCTTATGAGTCAGGGGGATGTAGGTCACGGGATCGACCAAACCTTCATAGCCCTTGAGGAACCCCACGACGTCATAACCGTGGCGTTCCGCGGTCTTGACTGCGCCACGAATCACGGCATTTAATCCGGGACAGTCGCCGCCTGAGGTCAAAATGCCAATTCGCTTGGTCACGTGCGACATAACTCGTTTCCCGTCGATTGAGAGGTTCCCTTAGACACCGTTTCGCAAGTCTAGGTCATGGCTTGTCCGGGCACGTCAAGAGTTCGTCTGGGACTCGAAGGATCGTGACGATTATGTCGTTGCGGCGTGGGGAAAGATGGGGCAAGAATCCCAGAACGGCTCATGAAACGCTTGCGACACGTCACAACGTTGGTAAAGTCGAATGTTAAGCACCGGTGGTTCTTCGTGTATTCGCACCACACCCTTGAGCTGGTTTTCTCAACATGCGTGATTCGCACCCTCCCACCTCTGAAGAAGTTGATCACTTGCTACTCAATGCTCGCTTGCGCGACGAGTTGGAGCCGTACTTGGACGAGTCCGTGGACTTGCTCGACGTGCGTCGCTTGCCCACGCCCACCGAGAATGAGTTCCTGGCCTCGATGTTGGCCTGGGAGCGAGCTCCCGTGCTACCGATCAGTCAGTGGTTTCAACCGGAGCTGACGTTAGCGCATCCCGACACCTTAGACGACATGACACTGCGCGAAACTTTGTGGCAGACCATCTGTAAGCTTTGTGACGAACGCATCGTCCTCGATTTCACGGACCATCTTTCGGATCGCCAGCTTTACTGTTTGATCTATCGCGACATTCTGCCGTCTCCCGAAAAGAAAATCGATTTGCCTAAAAACTACCTGCACTGGCATTGCCTGGACGATAACGACGAACCGGAAACGTGGTTGAGATACTACGCCAGCGAAACGGATCGTCGGGCTTGGGCCGCAGAACATGATGAGCCGCTGCCACCGTCCGAGCCGCCTCCGTTTCCCCGCAAGATGCCGCGACGACCTTTGAGTTAGTGAGCCGCTTGATGAGCAAGGCCTCCGTGTCGGCTGCCGTCTCCCTGCAACAGCAACTTGCCAGCCTCGACCCGGGTGATTCGAACTACGCCACCGCGTTCGTCGATTGTTTACTGGCTGCGGCCGGAAGTCTTCGCGCCAGTGATGTGCATCTCCAACCGATCGAGCGTGGGCTGGATGTGCGCTGGCGCCTGGACGGCGTACTGCAGTCGGTGGGCGTCTTTTCGTGTGGGGAAGCGGCCGATGTGGTGTCGCGTTTGAAGGTCCTCGCCGAGCTGCTAACCTATCGCACCGACGTGCCTCAAGAAGGTCGCATCCGGGAACGCCGCGAACGCGTTGAGATTCGGGTCAGCACTTTCCCTACGCTGTACGGCGAACGTGCGGTTATCCGTTTATTCGCCACCGACGGCGACTATCTGTATTTGAAAGACTTGGGCTTGCCCGACGACATCACCGAGCGTCTGGGAGCATTGCTCGGCGAAACCTCGGGGGCATTGTTGATTACCGGTCCCGCTGGCAGCGGCAAAACCACCACGGCCTATGCCTGCTTACGCGAGTTAGTTTTGGCTTCCGCGGGGGGCAAGAGCATCGTGTCGCTTGAAGATCCCATCGAAAGCGCGGTCGAGGGCGTCGCCCAATCCCGCGTGAACCCGGCGGCGGGTTTCGATCTGGCGGCCGGCTTGCGATCGCTAATGCGACAGGACCCCGAGGCCATTCTCGTGGGCGAGATTCGCGATCGTGAAACCGCCGAAGCGGCTTTTCAAGCCTCGCTCACGGGCCATCTGGTCCTGACCACATTCCACGCGGGCAGCTCGGCCGGAGCGATCAGTCGCCTCGCGGATATGGGCATCGAACCCTACCTGCTCCGCAGTGGAATTTTGGGAATCCTCAGTCAGCGGCTGGTGCGGCGACTGTGTGCCTGTCGGGCACCGATCACCGACGAACTCGGGAAGCTTAACTTCGTTGTCGAACGGGCTTACCAAGCGATGGGCTGTGACGAGTGCCTGCAATCGGGTTATCGCGGTCGCGTCGTGTTGGCGGAATTGTTGTTGGCCGAAGCGACGGAATTGGGTCGCGCCATTCTCTCGCAGAGCGATGCTCCGCAATTGGAACAACTCGCCATCGCGGCGGGGATGATTTCCCTGTGGCAGCGCGCGGCGGTCGCCATGGAAGACGGGCTCACGAGTCCACACGAAGTGCGTCGCGTGATGGGATTCGCCTCGCGACGCTAACAACCCGTTATTTCGCCGCGTCTTTGGCCTCGGCGACAGCATTCTTCACCGCCGCACCGCCTTCGTTGGGAAGCGCACCCGGAGCGACAAGCAAATATCCGCTCCAAAAGAATGGATGATCCGTCTTGATCATGGCGTCCAAGTTATTCGCTTTAACACGTGGTTCACGCCCGACCAGCAATTCATTTTGTAAGCTCAAGAAGACGCTACGTTGCCAAGCTTGGGGGGCGGACGTATGGGGCAGCTCCT
>JBGTHH010001181.1:0-6666 GCA_041746275.1 Pirellulaceae bacterium
TTTTCGGACAGGATTTAAGGGCGGCGATCGAGCCTCGGAGGCTGGATGTTTCCAAAGCTAGGATGCGCACTAAACTTCGACTCTCGCTCGGGTTCGTGGGTCCGTCAGGATGCCAAGGCCGACCGCGACGAACAAGGGGGCACGTGTGTAGAATGGACTTCGGACGCGGGGATGCACGTATCCGCGTCGTCACTCGGATGTCCGGGATATTGCGTGCCGTGGATCGTCCAAGTAGACTGTCACGTTTAGATTTACGACGAGAATCCCAGTTGCGCCACCCGCCTCGATGGGCTCTTGTCGACCGTGAGAATTAACGCCGTTGTCGGAGGTAGATGGGCGTGAAGCGAGCCTTGATCAGCGATATCCACGCCAACCTCGAAGCACTTACCGCCGTGCTAGAGGACATCCGCAGCCAGCAGATCGCCGAAGTGTATTGTTTGGGCGATATCGTGGGCTACGGCCCCAACCCCTGCGAATGTCTGGACAAAATCATCAAACTTTGTCCCGTGACGATCTTGGGCAACCACGATCAGGCCACTCTGTTTGATCCGGACGGATTCAATCCTGTCGCCTTGCAGGCGGTGTATTGGACCCGTGAACAAATGGAGTCCGCGAACGGCAGTCCGGCGCAGGTCAATCGGCGGTGGGATTTTCTCGGCGAGTTGCCTCGAACCCATAGCGAAGGGGACTTCCTCTACGTCCACGGTTCACCGCGCGAGCCGACGAATGAGTACGTGTTCCCGGAGGATGTCTACAATCAACGCAAGATGGATGCCTTATTCTCCAAGGTGCAGAAGTATTGCTTCCAGGGACACACGCACATCCCAGGGATTTTCACGATGGACCGGGAGTTCCTGACACCTGAGGAGATCAATTACACCTATCGACTTAGCAGCGAACCGATCATGGTGAATGTGGGCTCCGTGGGTCAGCCGCGCGATAACGATCCTCGCTGTTGCTATGTCATCATCGAGGATTCGCTCCTCACCTACCGCCGCGTCGAGTACGATGTCGAGAAGACTGCGCGTAAGATTTACGACATTCCCGACTTGGATAATATGCTAGGTGATCGGCTGCTCTCTGGCCGATAGCGGCACTTGACGCGTGTGTGGGCCACTATTAGTCTTGCGGAGCCAATGTCCGACCGAAAATGCATCGTGAAGTGAGCGTGTTTGAATGCTAGACGTGTTCGTTCGGCAGTCGGCTTCGAAGGATGCGGTATACAGGCGGTGGGCGCTCGTCCAGCAAAGGTTAGGTTGTGAAACTCGCGATTCTCAGTGACATTCACGGCAATCTCGAGGCGCTCGAAGCGGTCCTCGAGGATGTCCACGACCAAAACATCGAGACGATTTATTGTCTCGGCGACGTCATCGGTTATGGTCCCAATCCGCGTGAGTGCGTGGATCGCGCGATGCAGTTTGACTTGTGCGTGCTGGGCAATCACGACCAGGGAGCGTTATTTGATCCCGAAGGGTTCAGCAGCGGAGCCGAGCGCGCGATCTTCTGGACGCGGCGTCAACTGGAAGCGACCGATGACGATTCCGAACTGCGCCGCCGACGTTGGAACTTCCTCTGTGAGCTGCCGCGACAGCATCGGGAAGAGCAGCGACTTTTCGTGCATGGGTCAGCGCGGAATCCGTTGAACGAATATGTCTTCCCCGAGGACATCTATAATCCTCGCAAATTGAGCCGGATCTTCACGTTAATCGAACGGGCTTGTTTTCAAGGCCACACCCACGTCCCGGGCGTGTTTACCGACGAAGGGCGTTTCTTTTCGCCGTCGGACGTGGGGAACGCTTTCACGATCGGCATCCAGAAGGTGATGATCAATGTCGGCAGCGTTGGGCAGCCGCGCGATGGGAACCCGAAGTCCAGTTATGTCGTGTTGGACGAGAATCGCGTCCAATTTCGCCGCATTCCCTACAACATTAAACAGACGGCTCAGAAAATCTACGACAATCCCGATCTGGATAACTTTCTCGGTGACCGTCTGGGCGAGGGGCGTTAAAGATTGACTCCCATTGCAATAAACGCGTCTCGCGGGAGAATACCTGTTCGTCCACTCCCTCGGGCCGCTGGCCCCCTTTTGTAGTCCTGGTGGCGGTAGCAGGCGTTACCGCTGGTAAGGTTCCCGATCGTGGAAAAGCGCTTCGTTCTGTTTCTTGGCCTCTCGCTAGGCATTCTCGTCGGCTACAGCATGCTGATGCGCGTGATTTTGCCGCCGCCTGCCGTACCGCCACAAGATCCCACCGAGATCGCTCAGGCGGACGTTGACAAGACACCGGCGGAACCAATCGATGCGGTTATCCCGCCAGAGAAAACAGCGGAGGTGCAAGTTCCCGACGCGGCAGCTCCCGACGCAACCGACCCGGCGATTCCGACACGGGTGTCGATCCCGCAACGGTGGACGAGCGTGGGGTCGTATGCCGCGGGAAGCGGGCATTCACTGCTCGTCACCTTCAACAGCCGAGGTGCCGCGATCGAGCACGCGGAGCTTACAAGTCGTGATGCCAAGGGCCGGCTGCGCTACCGTGACTTGGAGGATAAGAGCGGCTACTTGGGACACTTGGCCCTGACCCCTCACCCGTCGGCCGGTTGTGTGATCAATGTTGTCGGTGACGGCACGCCCGCGGCTTTGGCCGGTCTCCAGGTTGGCGACATTCTGCTGACTCTAAACGAGCAGCCGATCAACTACGCCACCGACTTCGATGTCGCGCTCGCCCCCACGAAGCCCGGCGACACGGTGACTTTAACCGTGCGCCAAACCTCCGTCGATCCGCCGCCCACGATCTCGGTCACGGCGACGTTGGATGAACGCCCGTTGGAGTTGATTCGTCCCGAGCCATTGCAAGGCAGCGAATCGATCGAACATCCCTTGTCGTATTTGCTGACGGTGACCGAGAAGGCCGAACCGTCGCCAATCACAATCGATCAACCGAGACATCAGAATTGGGAACTGGTGCTCAACGAGGAGGGCGTGGTTGAGTTTCGCTTGAACGTCGAGTCTCCGACGGCAGCGGATTCTCGATTGGAATTGGTGAAGCGGTATCGCCTGGGCAAGATCGCGGACTTGGAAGCCGCGACCGTGGCCGCGTCGTATCACGTCGACCTGGAACTGGAAATCCGCAATCGCTCGGCCACCCCGCGCCGTCTGGGTTATCGCTTATCGGGCCCGAGTGGCTTGCCTCTCGAAGGTTGGTGGTACTCGGCCAAGATCCATCCCAAGATGTTTTACAGCGCGGGAGCCCGCGATGTCTGGTTTAGCACGGCAAGCGAACGCCAGCGGCTCATCGGCTGTCCGGAGCTATACAAGCTGGCCAATAAGCAGCCGCAGGATCGCTCCGTCGTCTTGTTCGCCGAGGATGAAGCGGTAACCAGTCGCACGCTTCACTTCCTGGCGGTGGATACGCAATACTTTGCCGCCGTTTTGGTGCCGCAGTCCGCTACGGGGACCGCCGAAGGTGTCTTCCGTCGTGCGGAGGCGTTCGCGCTCGGGGATGTTTCGCAGCAACCCAAGGGCTTGAGCCGCACGACCGATGTCAGCTTTTCGCTCGACAGTGAATGGCGAACGGTGGAACCCGACGATGCCTATCGTGAACGTTTCCGACTGTTCCTCGGCCCCAAGGATCCGGACATCCTGGCCGCTTACGATCTGGATGATGTGTTGTATCACGGGTGGTTTGGCGGCATCGCGAAATTACTGAAGCAGATCTTGCACTTTTTCTACCGCGTTGTTGGTAATTATGGCATTGCGATTATTCTACTGACCGTCGTCGTCCGTGGCTGTATGTTTCCCATCAGCCGTAAGGCGGCCAAGAATGCCGCCATGATGCAAGAGCTTGCTCCCGAAATGCGGAAGCTGACCGAGAAGTACAAGACCGACATGGAGAAACGCGCCAAGGCGCAGCAGGAGTTGTTTCGCAAACACAACTACAATCCCTTCGGCGGATGTTGGTTGATGTTTTTGCAATTGCCGATTTTCCTCGGTCTGTATCGATGTATTGCCGTCGACATTGATTTGCGCCAAGCCGCCTTGATTCCGGGCTTGGAGTGGAGCTCGAACTTGGCAGGGCCCGATATGCTCTTCAATTGGGAGAACTTCCTGCCCAGCATGTTCGTCTCGGAATCCGGCATGTTGGGGCCGTATTTCAATGTGCTTCCATTGGTGACCGTGGCTTTTTTCCTGGTGCATCAGAAGCTCTTCACGCCGCCGGCAACCGACGACCAGTCCCGGATGCAGTTGCAGATGATGAAGTACATGACGTTGTTCATGGGCTTCATGTTCTTTAAGGTCGCCAGCGGTTTGTGTTTGTACTTTATCGCATCGAGTGTGTGGGGGATCGCCGAGCGGAAGTTGATTCCAAAACCCAAGATCAACCTCACCGGTGTTACTAACGACGCGGAGGCCCCGCCGACTAAAAGGAAACTACCCGAGCTGGGCAACGGTGCCGAAGAGAAAAAGGCCGAACGCAAGCGACGACCCAAACGCCGCTAGCTGCCGACGGTGCTGACCATGTATGACGTCGACGACACGATCGCCGCGATCGCTTCGGCTCCCGGTGGCGCACTGCGAGGCATCCTCCGCATCTCAGGGCCTGAGACGCTAAACTGCATCGGCCGTTGCTTTCGACCTGAAAGGTTTGTGGACTTTGCCGCGCTGCGAGCTCCGTGTGTCGTCCCTGGACAATTCCTGACCAACTCCACGCTAGGTGACGTTCCGTGTGATGCATATCTCTGGCCCGGTCACCGCAGCTACACGCGCCAGCCGACCGCCGAACTGCACACACTCGGCTCACCACCACTCCTCGAGGTCGCTTTACGCCAGCTCTGCGCGGCCGGCGCGCGATTGGCACAGCCCGGCGAGTTCACGTTGCGTGCGTTTCTCGCCGGTCGACTCGACTTGACGCAAGCCGAGGCCGTGTTGGGAGTCATCGACGCCACCACGCGACAGGAACTGGATGTCGCGCTCTCACAGCTCGCCGGTGGCCTAGCGGGTCCACTTCACGCGTTGCGTCATCAGTTATTGGACACGTTGGCTCATCTCGAAGCGGGACTCGATTTCGTCGAGGAAGATATTGAATTCATCGAGCGCGAGACATTGCTGGCCGTGCTGCAGGAAGCAATTTCCCAAGTCGAGGCGATTCAACGGCAACTGGCAGGACGCGACGCCGTCGACGACGAGCCGCAAGTCGTCCTGATCGGCAGCCCGAACGTCGGCAAGAGCAGCCTGCTGAATGCCCTTGTGGGAGCCTCCGCGGCGCTGGTCTCCGACACCGCCGGGACGACTCGCGATTACGTGGCGTGTCGTGTGAAGCTGGGACAACGAGCTCTGCGGGTCGTCGATACGGCGGGAGTCGAAAGCGATGATCTTATTGACGGTATCGCCGCAGGCGCGCAGGAGATGACTCAGCTTCGACACGCACAAGCAGCGCTGGTTCTGCTTTGCCTGGACGCCACACGCGAACTCAATGTTTGGGAACGCGCGATCCTGACCCAGCCGACTCGGCAGCCGCGAATCGTCGTGCTCACCAAGGCGGACGCTGCCGCGGCCAATCTTTCCCCCGCCGAGATCTCCGCGTCTCCGGTCATCGTGACAAGCAGTCTCACGGGAGCCGGCCTGGAGCAACTGCGGCAGGCCATCTTCAACCGCGTCGGGGATCAGACTCGGGATGCGGTCCTAGGCACCGCCGCGCGTTGTCGCGACAGTTTGCAACGGGCAAGCGAGAGCCTGCGCCGCGCCTACCAGACGGCTCACGCCGAATGGGGCGAGGAACTTGTTGCCGCCGAAGTCCGTGGAGCGCTCGACGAGCTCGGCACCGTCGTGGGTGCCATCTATACGGAGGACATTCTCGATCGCATCTTCAGCCGCTTCTGCATCGGCAAGTAATCATCTCGTCGTCGTGACTCAGGACGATGGTCTTGCCATCGAGATCAGCCACGTAGACTCGTCCGCCCCCTGCCAGTGCGTCGCCGGTCCAATCATCTCCGAACGCGTGCTCGGCCAGTGCTGCTGCGATGAGCCCGGCACGATTGAGGTTCGAGACTCTGTGGACCGGTCGGTCCGCGAACAGCATTCTTAGTCCAAATCCGCCCGGCACCAGCGGCGGTAAGCCAGCGTGATGATCGCCACGCTCGCCGCGGCCAGGACGGATGCGATCGCGAGATTCAGTTCGACGCCGATGCGGCCGTTCATCGTCCAGGGGCAGACCCAGAGCATCCAGACCGCCATCGCCGGGAACGGGCAGAATGCGCACAAGGCGTTTGTCACCATTCCTCGATTCGAGAGTTTCAAGAGCCAGATTCCCATCATGGCGTACACACACAACTGGCCCACTCCTGTGCCTAATATGAACAGGAGTATGTTTTGGACTTGCAGCAGTTCCGGTGCCCAGATGGTTGCGGCGATTCCCAGACACAGAACGCCGCCGAGCCAGCATTGGATGTTGTCCCACAAGAGCGCCAGGCCAAGCTCTCGAACGAATCCCTGTCGCGTTCGCGGCCGCAGGGATTCATAACCCAGCCGATGACGGCGCATGATGCAGGGTAGCCAAACGATGACGGGATTCGTCATGACCTGCACGGAGAATATCACCACAGCGTCTCTGGCTGAAAGGTCAGTACTAACTGATGGCGGGATAAACACCATTGGCGGGATAATGATGAGAG
>JBGTHH010001182.1:0-6804 GCA_041746275.1 Pirellulaceae bacterium
GCTGATAACGCACCGCACGATCCATAACCTCGTCCATGCTTTCGCCCACGACTAATCGCTCTCCCGAGGTTAACGTGATGAACGTATCCGGTCGGCTTTCAACGTAGCGAATCAAATCCGCGTTGAGCACGAAGTGTTCGCCGTCCAATCGAGTCAGTTTGATCATGTCGCGTGCTTCCCGCACTGACTGGTTGAGGACGGTACCACAATATTCCAGTCAGCAAATCATAGAACAGTAATTAAGGTCACTCGGAGACCTCCGACATCGCGATCGCGTCGTCGCTGGCGAGCCGTGGAATACATGGAGGATTTGTGCCGATTAGGAGCGTTAGGCCTAGCGGCGCAGATTCAACAGTTCTTCCAGTAACTGCTGTGATGCGGTGATCACCCGAGTGTTGCCTCGATATTGGGTGGTGGCCAACACGAGATTGATGAGATTCGAGCCGATGTCGGTGTTCGACAATTCGACCGCACCCGAAACTAACGTGGCGATGCCGTTTTGGCCGGGGTTGCCTTCCACAGGCAATCCCGAATTGGCACCCGTGGCGAACATATTCTGCCCACGCTGTTCGAGACCGGCGGGATTGGAAAACCGCACCAAGCGGATTTGCCCAAGCGTGCGAGTGACTCCGTTGCTGAAAGCCCCTCGAATCACGCCGTCCTCGCCGATGCTGTAACTCGACAGCGTCCCCGCACTGGAGCCGTCTTGCCGGGACGCGGCCAGACTTGCCGTGGTCGACTCCAAACCACTAATGCTCGAAAAATCCAAATTGAACGACAAGGGCGACGCCGACGGCGTGTTGCGGCGGTCGACGGAGACTTGCGTGTTCGTCGCGCTGAGGAAGTTCCCCAGGCCGTCGAACGTTACCAATCCGGTACCCACCGAGGAAGCGACCCCTGTAAGCGGATCATTGTCGGGCGAGTCAGCGAACCAGCGATAGGTGGTCGCGGTGCCGGTACGCTGCTCCATCACCGTCGTGAGCCGTACGTTCACCGGAATGCCCAACGAATCAAACGCGAGAAAGTCAGCGGTGGCACTTTGTCCTTGGGCCGATTGAGTGCTCCGAAATCCCAGATTGGGTGTCGAAATACCACCGGTCGGCGTATTGATCACAAAGGCGGACAATCCCACGGTCACGGCGTTGTCGACGCCGTTGTTCGAGACAAACCGGATACGTCCATCCGCAGTGATCGTCGCACCAGGAGCCAAAGCCGTAGTATCACCGGGAATGTTATTGACGGAGTTGGGAATGGGATTACTCGGATCCGCTGCGGAACGCTGAATCCCCGTTGATAAGCGCATGAAGTCCATCAAGTCCTGAACCGTGGAAGTGCTGGTTATCTCAAAGTCTTGCGTGGCCAGCGAGCGACCGCCCTTACGTCCCGAAAAGCTCAGCGTGCCTATCTCGAACAACCGCTCAAAGTTCAATTCATCACGGATCGTCACATTGGTCAGCAACGTATTGGAGGTAATGGTTGGTCCGTCCAGATTCACTGCGGGATTCTCGCGAATGACGGCATCCGAGACGCTGTCGGTAAACTCCGAGGTCAGGCTCGTGTTCACTTCTCCCACGCGATAGAAAGTGCTCGAGTCGGTGGCGAGATTTCGATAGATCCGCACGGTGTCGTAGGCGGGAAAGGTATCTCCCGGCCCTGGGATCGGTGGAGTCGGTAGATCGCGCAGATGCACGCGTCCATTCACGACATTGACCGAGGTGGAAAGTGGCGTCGGACGCGTCTCGCCATTGGCATTGGCGAAGGTGATCAAATAGCTGTAGTTGCCCGTCAACACGCCCTGATTTAGTGGCTGACTCAGATTGATGGCATTCGGATCACTGTCAACGAAACTCGTGGTCGTCGAGAGATCGACGTCGCTCAACTGAAAGAAACTTGTACCATTCGCTGCCGTACGGTAAATGCGCATCTGAGTGTATTCACCCGAAGTCACGGGCGGCAAATTGTTGAGTGTAATCGCGTTGTTGGCGAGTCCATCTGAACCTTGCACGGTAATGGCGCGTTCCTCGGAGACCGTGGCTTCCGTTCCATTTCCATCCAGGTAGGCGAAGCGATACCGATAGACGTCCCCTTCGACGTGCGAACCTCCTCCATCGGCCTGCGCGAACGTGACGATGCCTTCGTTCACCACGGGCGTGGTGTTGATGAGCACGCTCGTCGATTCAGGGCGGGGGAAACTCGCGTCTCCCAAGACGGCGCTATCGACCACTTCGGCCGTATCCGCCAGATCGCCACTCGGGGGCAGGACGCCTTCCAGATAGACGTTGCTGGTGGCCTGCGCGACACGGACGGAACCCACCGCGACCTCGATCGGCACCAATTCCGTGGTCTGCAGTTGAAATTCTTCGTCAACCGTATAGCCCAATAGGCGGTTACCGTTGACGGTGACAAGTTCGTTCTGTGAGTTGGTCTTGAAGATACCCGAACGCGTGTAGAGCGGTTCGCCCGACGAGCTCTGGACCACGAAGAAGCCATCTCCCTGCAATGCTACATCCGACGCCGAGGCGCTGGTCTGAATCGTGCCTTGGGTAAAGATCGGCGAGATCTCGGCTACTTGTGTCCCGAGCCCGGTCTGCCGCGGATTGGTCCCGCCCGTGTTGGACGTTGGCTGCGAACCGAGACTGAGATTCTGAAGAAACTGCGTCGTGAAGGAGATCGTCGATTCTTTGAAACCGACCGTCTGCGAGTTGGCGAGATTATTGCCCACCACATCGATTTGCGTTTCAGCCGCAGTTAGCCCCGTGAGTGCCGTGGATAGTGCCGATGCCAAACCCATGATCTTCCCTCCTTGGCCAATGGCCGAAAGGCACGTCGAGCATGGGAACCTGATCGCCTTGCTCTAGGTGCCGGCTGCTTCCCCGATAATCTCTCGGATGTTGTCCAGACTGATGCTGTCGTCGCCGATATGCACGCGAATTTGCCGATTCCCGCCGTTCACCGTCACCGAGGCTCGAGAGACGACTCCTTCAATGTTCTCCGCGCTGTCCGTCAAGGCGGAGACACGCTTCCCAATCAAACTGCTCGCCGTCGCGGTGTTCTGTCCCAACAGCACCGCCTTCAATGTTTCGGACAGTTCGGTTGTCGCACTGATCTCGCGAATCTGACCGATCTGTTGAACCAGGTCGCTGTTGTCCATCGGATTGAGCGGATCTTGATTCTGCAGCTCGACGATCAGCAGCTTCAGGAACTGATCGACGTCGATGTCATTCAGTCCCGCTCCTTGCTGAGTACTCGCGCTAGTCGTTTGGTCAATCGACGTGGTAGAAGGGATTCTTGACAATCTTTCATTCCTTGTGTGAGGCAAACCAATTTTTGACCCAAATTGAGGACCAATCACCAGCCACATCGCTAGCAATCGAGGTGCTGTCGTGAAGCTCGCATGGGGTTACTTGCAATGGATACTCGGTGCCCCGCGGGGCGAATGGTGCCACTCCCGGCGGGATTACACAATGATGTTCAATCGGCCATCGCCAGACGTCCGCGTTCTTTCTGACGGAGTCGCTTCCGGGGACTCGTCGGAGCGGCGCGGAGCGGTATGCTGCCGGGGACTTGGTTCCTGGTCGTGTTGGTCTTGAGCCGGCCCATAAGGCGTCTCGCGCGAATGCTGTTCCATCAGGTCGACGTCGAATTGCTCGACGCGCAGGCCTTGCTCCGCCAAGCGTTCGCGGAGCACGGGCAGGTTCTCGAGCAACAACGAACGAGCCACGGGCGTCTCCGCTTCGACGCGCGCCGTGAGCACGCCGGCTTGAACTTTGACTTGCAGGGTCAAGGAACCAAGTTCCGGTGGGCTAAGCCGCAAACGCAATGTTCCTCCCCGTCCTTCGCTGGCATGCATAGCCCGAACCACTCGGTCGACGAATCGCGTCTGATCGGCATCGGTGATCTGAGAACCTCGTTGGCCCGATTCATTCGCGCGCGGCAGCAGGTGCTGCGCCAAACGGCTGGTAGCCACGTTGCCGGGATCGCGATCCGCGACTGGCCCGTTGCCCGCCGGCCGCGCCTCGTGGGATGATTCAATGGCAACCGACGTCGGCAAAGCGTCCCGATCCAGTGCTTCGACTGCAGGTTTGGTTGTGTCGAGCTGTGGCGATTGATCGGCTGTAACCGCCGCCACTCCCCCAGGCCGCAACGAACTTGGCTTTCGATCATCCACGCGCCGCGCGGGGCGCGGAGGTTGCGACTCTCTTGCGACAGCAGTGGCATTCTCCACGGCCTCGTTTTCCTCACCCTGGTCGGCAGGGACCTGCACGGATAAGGTCTCGTCTTCCGAAATCGCTTCCCCAGCAGATGTCGTGTTGGGCGACGATTGGGTTACTGTCCCACGCGTTGCCGGGCGAGGTTCCTCCGCGTCGCTGCTCGTCGACGACACGTGGCCCTCCGCCTCAACCGGCGTTTCGATAGGCGTTTCGATATCGGTTTCCGACCGATGCGATGCAGGATCTTGTGATGACTTGGCGGACCCTCGGGGTGCGTTTGATTTCCGATTCGAATCGCCGACTGGAGCATCGTCAACAAGTTCCTCAGACTCCGTTGCCGAATCGGTGTCCGACACTTCCGTGACCTGATGTGGAGGCGACTTCACGTCGACGATTCCCACCGTCATGTCATTCGTCAAAGAGGAAGTTTCCGTATCATCCTGCTCGACCGACTCTGTCTCGCCAACCTCCGGATCAGCGACAGCCTTCTCATCCGACAGAACCGCCTCCACGTTGACGTCCTCCGCTGAGGTGTCGACCTCCGCAATGGTGTCAACCTCCGCACGATCAGCCTCGACGGACTCCTGGGGTGGGTGATCGACCGATGTCGTGTCGCGATGTTCCGTCGAAGCTAGCGGCGACTTATCCGCCGATTCGTGACGCGTGCCGTCGAGCTGCGAAGCGGAAGACGATTGCTTCAGATGGGATTCAAACGAAACGGCCGGTTCCTTGCGTGTGTCCGTCGCCATAGCGGCATTCGCGGTCTCGCGATTCAGTAGTCGCATGACGTTTTCAACAGTCGATGGAACCATGGGCTGAGTCTCACTACTTTCTCGAGTTGAAAGCCTCGAACTGTTTGCGCGTTTCGCGAATCAAATCGACATCGGGGACACCCAACCGGATCTGGTCCAGGATCTCCTTGAGTTGTTTCACTTCATCAGGCGACTTGAACTCGGCGAGAATCCGTTTACGCTTTTCCAAGGGCATGTTCTTAAACATGCTCACAACGAACTGCAGCGACGTTTCCTGCGTGATGGCATCGTTGCCCAGGATACGCAGAAGCTGATCCTTGGCGAGTTTCGGGTCAATCGATTCCAGTTGACGCTGGACTTCTTTTAAGCCTTCATCGATGGCCCCTTCGCGAACGGACGTAAGCTGTCGATCGAATCCCGCTTTTAGACTGTCGTACTCCTGTCGCTCTTGTTCCACTTGTCGGCTCCACTGCCGCACGTCCATCAGTCCTTTATCCGCCGCGATCTCGCGCAAATCCATGTCCAGGCTAAGCAACTTTCGAGCCTCGATGACATCTTCGAACGATACTTGTTCGACCTCGGCGGACCTCGCCGACGCTTCGATCCGCTGTGACATCGCGACCACATCGACGTTCCGCGCGATCGCCATGACTTGAACCAGTCGGTCATTGGCCAAATGGCCGCGCGACCACAAGACGCCCACCACGGTCAACTGGGCGATGACCGTGGCGACACTAAAATAGAGCAGGGCGGCGAATGGCAGACGCAAGAGACGCATGGTTTACGAATCCTCGATGGCTCCCATGGCGACGAGAATTCGATGCAAGACGATACGTTCCTGTTCCGACTTGAATTCGCGGAAGATCTTCTTCAACTTGTCTTGAGGCATCCCGCTGATCATCGCCAACACGTCCTCCAGCACGTCGTCCTCCGGCGTGATATCTCCCGTTTGGAGCATACCGATCATCAAGTCCTTCGTCTGGCGTGGTTGTAAGACTTCCAGGGTGCGTCGTACTTCCCCCAGCGCGGAAGTATTGACGTCGCGTTCCAATTGGGACAGCAGCTCGTCGAAACCCGCCTTCACGAACTCGTATCGCTCGCGTTTGGTCGAGACGTTGTGAATGTGGCTCCGAATGTCATCCGAGCCCTGTTTGATAGCCGCTTGTCGGAGGCTGAGAGTGGGGTTCTGGTGGGCCCGGGCTTTCACAAGTTCGACGCGGCTGCGTTCCCGCGACTGGTCGTCGGATTCGGAACTACTTGGTTTGGCGAGGAGGCTGGGAAGATCGAATCCATATATCACCGCCGCATACTGTCGCAACTTGTCGCGCGACAAGGCTCCGGACTGCCACAGGTTCACCAGTCCGATCCCTTCGACCAAGCACGTGGCGAGGCAGCCGTAAAGAATCGCCATGCCGATGGCCCCGATGAATCGATTGAGGAACTTCATGAGACGTCGCCCTGTTGACGATTCCACCGTTGGACGGCCACTTCATCCAGTACGCGGGACTCGCGCCGCGACTCCACCGACTGATGTGCCAACCACTGGCGCTCACGCAGTTTCTCCAGCACCTTCACGCCGCGATCGGCCTCGGTCACGGCTTGCCGACGCTTCTCAATTTCCAGTTGCAGTTGTTTTTCGCGTTGCCCCAACAGCGTGAGTTGCGTTTGCAACAGCACTTTGTAGCGATGCGTGTCGAGTGCCTGATCGATGTGAACTCGGCCTGGCGCGGCGAGCACGCGCGAACGCTGCTCCATCTCGCGCAGATCGGTTTGCAGATGACTCGTCTGTTGGCGCAACAGGCCCTCGGCCTGGAAGGCTTCCGCCAGTTCCCGGCGGCGCT
>JBGTHH010001183.1:0-6828 GCA_041746275.1 Pirellulaceae bacterium
GCCTATCCCACGACCGAAACCCGACAGTAATTACTCGAACGATCCTTATCGAAGTTGTTTGAGCCACACCAACGATTGCTCCTGCCACGCATCCCACATCGGCCCCTGGTAGCCATTCAAACCGTGTCCACCCGAGGGCAACTCCAACAACGTCGACGGCACCTTGTGTGCTTGCAGCGCCTTGTGGAACGCGCGGCTATGCTCGATGGGAACCGGCTTATCGTCGACGGCATGTGCCAGGAAGGTCGGCGGTGTCCGCGCGGTCACTTGCTTCTCGTTCGAGAATCGTTGGATGAGTTCCGCGTCAGGCGTCGCGCCCAGGAGATTGTTTCGCGAGCCGCGATGAGTCGACTCGTCCATCAGAATCACGGGGTAGACCAGGATCATGAAATCCGGTCGGCTACTGAGACGATTCACCGGGTCGATGGCAGCCGCATCGCCCTCATCAAAGTGGGTTCCCGCCGTCGAGGCGAGATGGCCGCCGGCCGAGAATCCCATGATGCCCACGCGCGTCGGCTCAACACCCCAATCCTCGGCGTTGGCTCGGATCGTTCTGATCGCTCGCTGGGCATCCAGCAGCGGCACGTACGGGCGGCCGGCGGGCAACCGATACTCCAACACCACCCCGGTGATACCGTGACGATTCAACCACTGAGCGATCCCATGCCCTTCACCACCGGTAACCAAGGTGCCGTAACCGCCACCAGGACAGATCACCACTGCCGTGCCATTTCCCTGCTCGGGCCGATGCACGGTGATCCACGCGTCGGCTTCCTCGTACTTCTGGTCGCCGATGGGAGCCCGATTGTTCCAGAGCGAGAGGCGATGTGGTTCCGCGCGCAACGTGGCGGACCAACACAACACGGAAACGAACAGAATTTGGAAAAGGAAGCAGCGCGTCATGGCAACTCCGGGTGAGTAACGTGAGGGAAGTGGTCACGTAATTTGTTATGGCAGACGAGCTACTTTGCCGGACGCAGCACTTGTTCGTTCGTCGCGCGCGATGGTCACCGTCGCCTCCGCCGTGTAGGGAAATCCAGCCTGACTCGCTACGGCGCGAACCGTCAGCGGCATGTTCCAGGGACCGAGCACGCCGTCAGCAAAGTGGAGTTGAAGTTCACCTTCGCTAACATCGCCGGGAACAACCACAGGCTCGACAGTCAACCCGCGCATGTGTGCCGGGATAATCACACGGACTTCGATAGGACCTGCGATGCCTTGGCCACGGCCTAGCTGAAACGCCAGCGACTGCGACGACTGCGGCACGGCCACCAGCGACTTGCGTCCCAATCGCACGTCCAATTGGCCAGGGTCCACCAAGACGATGACCTGATCGTTCTGTGCATGGGAAGTGTAGCTGACGCGATGCGTCGAGCCCTCCGTGTCGGTCACGTCGGCCACCGCCATCACCGCCGTTCGGCTAGTACGGCCGATCTCCATCCAAGGCGGCAACGTGATGGGATAGTCGAATTCCGTTTCCCCAGCCGGAACCAGGATCGTCGGTCCGGTCACACCTTGCAGATGACGAACCTGACGTTCGGCCATGCGCACCGTCAGCGGTCCCTCATAGCCGCCGCGATCGATCGTGAAGTGTCGCAGATAGGTCGAGCCTCGTGCGGCATAACGCGTTTCGAATTCACCAATCACCTTGAAGGGAGTCGGAATCGCGACGGCTAAACTGAGTTGCTCTACGGCGATATCGTCCCAGGAATCCGCGGGCTTGATCGCCGTGCGCGTGATGGCCGTCTCGCCAATCATCGACGTTCCGTGCAGTTTCAGTCGCGTCAGATTCAACTTGGCACTCGCGCTCGCGTGAAACGTCAACTGCGTATCGTTCTTCTGTGCCGCGATCGTCTGGTTCGAGATCGTCACGCCCGCGGGTAAGCCATCCACACTTAGCTCAATCGCCCCAGCAAACTGGTTCTTGCGCAGGGCCGTGACCTTCAACTTGACTTCCACGCCGCGATTCACGGTCAAGGCATCGACGGGCAGGTGCAGTTCAAAATCGGGCGCGGAATTGGCGTTGGGCATGGCGTGCAGCCGATAGGCGAAGTGCTCTCCACCGCGCGAAGCGAAAGTATCCTGAACGGTGACTCGAAAACGTCCCGCGTGCGGCGCTTGAAAGAGCAGCGACGAGTCCGTCTGTCCAGGGCTGGCGTCGTCGTTGCTGGCCAGTTCTTGACCCGATTCGTCGTGGATACGCAGGAGGCTATCGAGCGGCGAGTTCAAGCGTGCCGCCTGCACGGCGAGCGAGACCGTTTCGCCCTTCGCCAGTTGAATCCACCACGAATCCACCTCTCCAGGATGGCGAATCCGACCGTTCATCACGACAGGCAACGCGAACGTAGCCGTTGCGTCAACATGCTCCTCGACGACTTCCGGATCATCGCTCAGCTCGATGGTAATCTCGTTGGTCGTCCGGCCACCAACCTCCAGTTGCGTGCGGAATGGCGACGTGCCAGCGGATGGCAAGGCGATCGATTGCGGTTCGCTGGGCACAGCTTGCCCGCTCAGGACGAACTCCGTCGCGATGCCGCGACGCCCGCCCAGCGGATAGACCCGATCAACATACGGTTCGTCCGTGATGGTGAGGCGGTAGACAAAGTGCTGCAGTCCGGCGAAGTTCACGTCATGGATGTGAACTTGATAGTCGCCTGACTCATCGGCGGTGAATCGCAAGAAGGAATCAACTCCACGGCCATCGATATTCTCGGCGATGAGCTTACCATGCAGGCCATACACCGCGAGCCGTGAATCAAGGGGCGAGCCCAGTCGATTCGCCAGCACTTCGCACGTGTAGCTGGTCCCCGCCGCTGCCGTGAACGTCCAGATGTCGATATCTTCGCGTGGAAACATGCGGCCATTGATCGTAACCGGAAGTGTCACGTGTGTCGGGATTGGAGCACCATCGACTTCGTCTTCGATGATCTCCGGAAAATCGCCAACCACGAACTTCATCGACTCGGTCACGCCTTGCGAAGTCCAGACTCGCCAGCGGCGCACGCCTAACGGTGCCTCGGATGCGATCGTGACTCTGCCCGTTTGAGCCCAGGGATAATCTTCTTTCTGTTGCGACTCGGGCAAGGGGACCAATGGCCCTTCGAACCATAACGTTTGTTCGGCGCGAACGAGTTGATTCGAAGCTTCGACACCCGTCCCCAGCATCTCGAACTGGCACACGTCGTGCAGGTAGTGACCGCCCACATGAAAGTCGATGGTCGTACCTCGCTGCCCGCCAAGCGGAAAGATGTACGAAACGCTCGGCGCGTCGGCGCGGCAGACGCCCGCACAGCACAGCCAAGACATCAGGATCGCGATGGTAGTTAGTCGCATGACGTGCATTACCGCCGATTAGTCCGCTAAAACAATTCGTGAATGACGCGGCCTTCGCCCGGTACGATCGGGATGGGGCGGCCTTCCGGTGTATGAAATGTCGTTTGGGGAGGGATTCCCAAACAGTGATAAATCGTCGCGGCCAAGTCCGCCGGGCCGGTCGGTTCGGTGGCTGGCTTTTCGGCACGCTCGTTGGAGGCACCGACGACCGTACCACCACGAATCCCGCCGCCCGCCAACGCAATCGCCGTACTCGGCCCCCAATGATCACGACCCGCATCCTTGTTGATGCGCGGTGTCCGACCGAACTCGCCAGTCACGAGCACCAAAGTCGATTCCAACATGCCGCGATCGGACAGGTCTTGCAACAGCGTCGGCATGGCGGAATCGAGATGCGGCAGCAAGTCGTTCTTGAGCACCGTGAAGTTGTTGTAGTGCGTATCCCAATTCGTATGGTCGATCAGCACGCAGCGCACGCCGGCTTCGACGAGTCGCCGAGCCATCAAACACGATTGCCCCAGCGAATGCCGACCGTACGCATCGCGCAAGGCATCGGGTTCCTGCGCGATGTCGAACGCCGATTTAGTCGCCGTCGAGGTCATGAGATCAAACGCCTTCCGCTGGAACGTATTCATCGACTGGGCTTGGGCGTTCGCGGTAACTTCCGCCGCGCGTTCAAAGCGATTCACTTGGCGAAGCAGTTCTCGGCGATTTTCCAACCGACTGCTCGCGATCTCCCAGGGTGGTGCCAGATCGGGAACGGAGAAATTAGGCGAGTTCGGATCGGCCTCGACCACAAACGGAGCCGCCGAGGAGCCCAAGTAGGACGCGCCCGCACTGTTATGCATCTTGGGCAAACAGACATACGGTGGCACCGAACCGCGTGGACCTTGGTGCCTGGCGATGATCGCTCCATGAGCCGGTCGTTGGTTATTGGGTTTCAACCCGCCGTTGAAGCCCGCCGAGGGCAAGTAGCCAGTCAGCATCCAATGATCCGCCGGACCGTGCCCCGAGTCGCTGTGTCCGAACGAACGCACCAGCGCGAACTTATCGGCTTGCCGGGCGAGTCGCGGCAAGTGCTCGCACAACTGAATCTCCGGAACGTTGGTGCTGATCGGTTGGAACTCGCCACGAAACTCGGTGGGCGCGTGGGGCTTCATATCCCACGTATCGATCGTCGACAAACCGCCTTGCAGGAAGACGATGATGAGCGATACATCTTTGGTCGGCGCACCGGCCGCCGCGGCGTGGGCTCGCCCAGCCATGATCTGCGGCAAGGACACGCCCATGCCGAACAAACTTGCGGCTCCGATCCGCATCACATCGCGCCGTGGGATGCCATCGCAGAAGGTACTTTGTTTCATCGCTTTGACTCTCCCGCTCGCCAAGTTAGTGATTGAACAAAAACTCCAACGAATTCATCATGCTCCACACCAGATCTTCGGCCGCTCGACCGCGATGCTGGCTGCTTCCTAGATAATCGACCGCGACTTGCCGCTCGTCGGCCGACGGAAAGCGGTTGAAACAAGTCAGATAGAATTCCTCTGTCAGCAACGCGTCGTCGGGAATCTCGGCGAGAAGTTTCGCGAGCCGTCCGCCGACGT
Source organism: Pirellulaceae bacterium (assembly GCA_041746275.1). GTDB lineage: Bacteria > Planctomycetota > Planctomycetia > Pirellulales > Pirellulaceae. The sequence continues at coordinate 4,938 of JBGTHH010001183.1, forward strand.
GTGACAACTTCGCTTGAATCTCTGGAGAATTCAGGACGTGCAGGACTTGAGCCGTCGTCGGCTCGGCCACGCGTTCGCATTCACACGCCGTGGCGCGGGCGGGTCTGCCGAACAGCTTCAGAAAGTAATGCGGGACTTGGCTGTCCCACAATTGGATCGCGCGGCGGCCGCTGGGAACGCCATCGAACTTCTCGGCAACGCCGGTCGTGTGACACACGGCATCGAACAGGACCTCCGCATCGAGTCGCTTGAACAAATAACGCGAGTAGTTGAACTCGTCGTGTTGATTGGTGGCATTCGGTAACGTGTCGCGTTGATAGGCTTGTGAGCCCACGATGGTGCGAATCAATGGTTGCACATCAAAGTGATGCTCGACCAGGCACGCGGCGAGTTGATCGAGCAATTGCGGATTAGACGGAGGATTCGCCACGCGAAAATCATCGACAGGCTCGACGACTCCGCGCCCCATGAAGTGGGCCCAGTAGCGATTGGCCAAGTTGCGAGCGAACCACGGATTATCCGGGGAAGTCATCCACGCGGCGAGCCGTTGGCGTCGGTTTCCTGGTGGCGATGCTTCCGGTCGCGGCTGTAGGAGCGCGTGTGCGAACACCTCGTCGCCGGTCCGTGGATGTTTGGTGGCCGTTCCGCCTGTCGCCACCAAGACTTCGCCGCGCGCCGACGGCTTGAAAGCCGCTTGCGAAAAGAACGCCTGCATCCCGAAATAGTCGGTCTGACTCCAGCGATCGTACGGATGATGATGGCACTGCGCACATTCGATACGCACGCCCAGAAAGACCTGCGAGATTGTGCTGGCCATTTCGTTCGGCTTGCCGACCACTTTGTAGAACTGCCCGGCGGGGGCCTCGACGAGCGGTCCTTCGGCGGCGACCAGTTCCGTTGTGAATTGGTCCAGCGGCTTGTTGGCGGCGAAACTATCGCGAATCCATTGGTAGTACTGGTAGGCCCGCTTGTGTCCGAGCTTCAGTCGATCGACGCGCAGCAAATCCGCCCACTTGAGCGCCCAGTAGTCCGCGTACTCCGGCCGCCGTAGCAGTTCGTCGACCAACGCCGCTCGCTTATCGGGACGCGGGTCGGCGAGAAAGCGGCGCGTCTCGTCGGCGGTTGGCAGCGTGCCAATGACATCGAGATAAACGCGACGCAAGTACGTCGCATCGTCACACGTGCCAGAAGGCAGGATATTCAGCTTCTGCAAGCGATCGTGGATGGGTCGATCAATCGCACCGGCGGCGACTGCCTCGGGATAGTGCTCGATAGGCTCGCCCAGTGGAATTAGGGCTTGAAAGACATCGACATGGCCTAAGTAACTGGCCATCACCGCCACACCGCCCGCCGCTTCGCCAATCGTCACGACTCCTTCTTCATCGACCGTCGCCAGCGTGTCGTTGTTCGACTGATAGGTAGCCAAGCGTGTCACGTCCAGCGTGCGACCGTCGCTCCAAGTCGCCTCGACATGCAGCGATTGCGCGGCGCGCATCGGCAACTGGCCTTCGCGGGGCGTGACCCGAATCGAAACCACCTGCGGATCGTCCGGTGAACCGAAGGGCGCGCCGGTTTGAATCCATGCGACTAACGTGTGATGTTCCGGACGTCGCGGGTCGATACGAATCCCGCCGCCATGTGGGATGCCGCCATTGGCCTTGAGCAGCATCAGGCTGCGTTCGGGGGCGGCGGGGAAGATGCGACGCCCGCGACCTTCCATGATCAACGCGCGATAATCTTGCTCGGGATCAAAGCCGAATACCGAGAGCTTGAACCCATTCTGACCTTCCGCCTTGCCATGGCAGCCGGAGGTGTTGCAGCCGAACTTGCTCAAGATCGGCACGATATCGTTCTCGAAATTGAAGCCGCCATGCGACGCTTCATCCGCCAC
>JBGTHH010001184.1:0-3238 GCA_041746275.1 Pirellulaceae bacterium
CGTGGCGGTGCTGACGGTGGCCTTATTCACCGCCACGGCCAATCTGGTGGCGATGACCGTGACGTTAGTCGCCACGGGACTTGGTGAAACGGTGTTTGGCAGTGGAGGCCTGACCACGCAGTTGGTGGCCCAAGTCTTCGCGTTGCTGATTTTGTTCGCTGGATTTTTTTCCGCGATCCTGCTGGCAGTGACCAGCTTTGCCCGCAGTTTCAAAGAGGCGCAGGCTTATCTCATTCCGCTCATGCTTCTGTCGTTGGCACCGGGGATGATGAGCCTGATGCCGGACTTGAAGTTCAGCGGACTCCTGGCGGTAACGCCGCTGGTGAACATCGTGCTGCTGGCCCGTGACATATTCGAGGGCCACGTCAATGCCCCCTTGGCCTGGGTCGCGGTCGTGTCGACGGGGCTGTACGCATTCGCGGCGATCGGCTTGGCAGCCAGGATTTTTGGTACGGACGCGATCCTTTACGGCAGCCAGGCAACTTGGACCGATCTGCTGCGACGTTCCGACGAGCCACGTGAAGCGGCCACAATTCCCGGAGCGTTGTTCTGCTTGGCTCTGCTGTTCCCACTGTACTTTCTGCTGGCGAATGGTTTGCAGCGGATCCCGGATCAAACGATGGCCATGCGGCTGGTGCTGTCGGCGGTAGTGACGGTGGTGCTGTTCGCTTTGTTGCCGCTGGCTGCCGCGAAGTTTCAGCGCGCGACACTGTCCAGCGCGTTTCAACTACGTGCTGTCTCGCCACTGAGCTTGATCGCGGCGGTGGGACTGGGACTGGCCGTCTGGCCTTTTGCTCACGAAGTGTTTCTGCTGAACGAGTGGTTGGGAATCCATACCTTCGATGCAGAGCGACTGAAGGGCGTCGAGGAGCTGCTGGCGGCGTGGCGCGAATTATCTCCCGTGCTGATCCTGTTAACCTTGGCAGTGACACCGGCCATCTGCGAGGAATTGTTCTTTCGCGGCTACCTGATGGGAGCCCTGCGCCGTTCGCTAAAACCTTGGCAGGCGGTGCTCATCTCGGCGCTACTGTTTGGCATCTTTCACGTGATTGCCACCCATGGCCTCGCGGTCGAGCGATTTCTGCCCAGCACCTGCATGGGGCTGCTGCTCGGTTGGGTCTGCCTGCGCACACACAGCGTCATTCCCGGCATCGTGTTGCACGCCTGTCACAATGGCTTGCTCCTGATGATTGCCTATTATCGCGACGGACTGTTGGCGCGTGGCTGGGGCGTTGCCGAGCAAACGCATCTGCCGGCGTTGTGGCTGCTGGCCGCCACCGTCATCGCCGGTGTGGCGTTGGCCGTCTTGATCGTTGTCACTCGGCAGCGTGCGTTGTTGGTGGAGCCCGGCCATGATTGAGCCGGTCACGCCTCCAGGCGAAGCGGCGGACTCGATCTCTTGTAGCTGGAAAATCGAAGTTTAGCCTCGGCGTTCACTTTGGGAGTATGTTCGTGAAACTGCATTTTCTCGGTGCCAATCGTCAAGTGACCGGGTCGCGCTTTTGCCTGGAGACAGACGATGCCAAGATCCTGATCGATTGCGGCATGTTTCAAGAGCGGGAGTTCTTGGGACGCAATTGGGAGCCGCAGCCGATTCCGCCGGACGAATTGGACGCACTCGTCCTGACCCACGCGCATCTGGATCACTGCGGTTTGATTCCGAAGTTGGTCGGAGACGGATATCGCGGCCCGATCTATTGTTCGTCGCCCACCGTCGAGTTGACCGAAGTCATCATGCGCGATTCGGCCAAGATCCAGGAAGAGGATGCGGCCTACAAACGGAAACGCCACGAACGCGAAGGTCGTCGCGGCAAGTATCCCGAAGTCGCCCTCTACACTGAAGACGAAGTCTCCCAGGCCGTACCCTTGTTCGAAGGTATTTCGTATGAAGTGCCGCAACGGATTACGGATTCCGTTTCGGTTGTGCTGCACGACGCCGGCCATATTCTGGGTTCCGCGATGCTCGAATTTATCATCACCGAGAACGGGCAGGAGAGGCGCGTGTTGTTCTCGGGAGACATCGGACAATGGAACAAGCCCTTGATTCGCGATCCGAGCTTGTTGGAACACGCGGACTATGTCGTCATGGAGTCGACCTACGGCGATCGCAATCACGAAGATGCGGGCGACATCGAGACGCAACTGGAGCACGTGATCAACGAGACTCTGGGGCGCGGGGGAAATGTCGTCATACCGACGTTCGCCATCGAACGGGCTCAGGAACTGATGTTCTTCATTAGTCGGCTCGTCCATGCGGATCGAATTCCCGATGTGAACGTGTACCTGGATAGCCCGATGGCCATTGATGTGACGAATATCTTTTCACGTTATCACGATTACCTGGACCAAGAGTCCTGGGACCTGATTCGCTCGGATCAGTCTCCATTACACTTCCCTGGTCTCCATTTTGCGCGGACTGCGGCGCAGTCGCAGGCCATCAATGACGAAACCCGTCCCTGTATCATCATGGCGACTTCCGGGATGTGTACCGCGGGACGCATCAAACATCATCTGCGCCGCAATATCTCGCGAGCCGAGTCGACGATTCTCTTTGTGGGCTACCAAGCCCATGGCACACTGGGCCGATTGATCAGCGACGGTCGTCCTCAGGTGCGTATTCATGGCCGCGATTACTCAGTTCATGCGAAGATTGCCCGCATCTTTGGCTTTTCGGGACACGCCGACCGAGACGCCTTGCGACGTTGGATCGGCCATCTGAAACGCGCGCCGCGGGGTATTTTTCTGGTGCATGGCGAAGCCGATGCCGCGGCCAGCCTCGCCGTGCGGATTCGCGAGGATCAAGGTTGGCCGGTCACCGTCCCCGCGTACCAGGATGTGATTGATCTTCCATGAGCCAACCAGCGCGAGGGTTCTCGTGTACACTGACTGGCTCCACCCAAGTTTTCCTCGCACACGATCGGGTTCTGGCCCTTGAAGAGACTCCTTGCCATCCTCCGCCTGCGTTGTCCCCGCTGTCTGCACGGACGCGTCTTTCGTTCACTCTGGTCCATGCACCAGCGCTGCCCGCAGTGCGAGCTTAGCTTTGAACGGGAGCCCGGCTTCTTCGCCGGAGCCATGTACTTCAGCTACGGCATCGGCATTGTGATCGCGGCTCCGGTTTCGATCTACCTGTTCCTGCAAGGCGTCTCGGAGCCGGTGATTTTCCTGGTGGTCATTGCCCAACTCGCAATCGTCTCGCCGCTGGTCTTTCGTTACTCGCGCGTGGCCTGGATGCACT
>JBGTHH010001185.1:0-3584 GCA_041746275.1 Pirellulaceae bacterium
GGTCTCGATGTTCCGGTAGTCAAGCTTTGTCATCGCGGCATCCCCGGTTCAATTTGGCGTACGGTTCGATTCTACCTTGCATCGTGCGCAAGGGGCAACGCACGGTGCCGAGATCGTTCGCTTCACGGCAAATCGGTCAGCAACTCCCGCAGCGTTTCTCGTTCTGCAGCCGTCAGCCTGCGTATCGCTTCCGCCAGCGCCTGCAGCCGGCCTGCGTCGCGGGTTTCCGCTTCGCTGGTGCAAGCGTTGGAATTGTCCGTCGTATCGTCTTGTGACATTGATACTTGCAACCCCTCGGTTGGCGACTGTCGATCCAACAGCAACCGGATCGAAGGAATCGGTTGAGGAATCGGTTGGGGACACAGCATCTTGGGCGGCATGGATCACGAGTACGCAGCACGATTGAGACAACACGAGAGGTGCAAGTGCTGTGTCCCCGTGATTCCCCCCCGATGAAAGCCAAGTGCCAGTGATTCCATGATGTAACAGAAACATGAGTTCCACCGAGGTTCCTGATGAACGAGCAATGGCGATCGCGGATTACCATTGAGCCGGGCAAGCGCGGTGGTCGCCCGTGCATCCGCGGCATGCGCATCACCGTTTACGACGTCCTCTCCTACCTCGCGGCTGGGATGACCGCTGCCGAAGTCCTCGATGACTTCCCCTACTTGACGCCGGAGGACATCCAGGCCTGCTTGGCTTATGCCGCGGAGCGAGAACGAAACATGCTGGTGACGGTCGCATGAAGCTCCTCTTCGACCAGAACCTCTCACCCAAGCTGGTCAATGGCTTGGCCGACTTGTTCGCCACGGATAGCCGATCTGCAACTTCTTTCCGAGTGCGATAGACGGTAGAAGTTCTAGCCCAGATCCATGACGGGCCTGCCTTCGCTCAATCGATACCGCAAGCCTTGCATGTCGTCGACATAGGTTTGGTTGTGGTCGATGCCCAGGTGATGCAGGATGGTGGCCGCGAGATCCGCCGGCGTAACCGGCCGGTCTTCTACCAGCGCCGCGTGTTGATTCGTAGCACCATAAACCTGTCCTCCGCGAACTCCACCGCCAGCCAACAGCGCCGTAAAAGCGCTCGGCCAGTGATCGCGGCCCGATGCCTTCGTGTTGGCACTCTGAGAAAACTGACCCATATGAGGCGTCCGGCCAAACTCGCCGATCGCCACGACCAGCGTCGTTTCGAGCAGCCCGCGTTGGTGCAGGTCCTCGATGAAGGCCGTGTACGCCTGGTCGAAAATCGGGCAGAGCAGGTTTTTCAATTTGGAAAAGTTGCTGTGATGCGTGTCCCAACACGTGTTGACTCCGTCAGTCTTCGTCTCGTCTTCCCAATTGACGGTCACCAACGACACACCCGCCTCGATCATGCGCCGCGCCATCAGCAGACTCTGCCCCATCATCGTCTTGCCGTATCGTTGGTGGACGGTATCTTTCTCGCGTTCGAGATCCAACAACTCGCCGGTCCGATTGTGCAAGAGGGCGTAGGCGCGATCGTGATGCTGCCGATAGTCGTCAATGACATCTGTAGCGAGTGTTCGCGGCCCCGACGTCGTTTGCAAATGGGCGAGCAACTCGCGGCGGCGACGAAGTCGATCGATCGGAACGGTCTCCTGAAGGTGGAAGCCGTCCGTGTGGAAGCTGCGACTCTCCAAGTCGCCTTGCATCAGCATCGCATTGTATCGTTCGCCCATCCGCGCACCGCTCTGCCCCGCGATCCTGCGTGACTGACCGGGGAATTGCAGATACCACGGCAGCACCACCGACGGAGGCAAACTTCCACGCGACGAGCCGTAACGCATCGCCATCGCGCTTAACGAAGGCCAGTCTTGCGGGCTGGCTTGGTCGGTCGTCGGCGCGCCGAAATACTCGCGGCCGCTGAAGACTTCGCTACATGCCGGGCCGTGGACATTCATGTTGTGTGTCATCGACCGCAACAAGCAGACTCGATCCATTTGCGAGGCTAGCCGCGGCAAGTGTTCGCAGACCTGGATACCTGGCACGCAAGTCGAGACCGTTTGAAATTCGCCGCGGATCTCCACAGGTGCCGCGGGCTTCATGTCCCACAAGTCGATTTGGCTCGGCCCGCCAAACAGAAATAGAAAGACGCACGCGTTTTGCCGGTGCGCGACCGAACGCTCGGTCGCCGTCGCACGCATCTGTTCCAGTTGCGCGGTGGTCAAGCCCAGCAAGCTCAGTCCGCCGGCGCGCAGCACCTCGCGACGTGTGGGCTGACCGCGCTGTTGTAAACGCAATGAAAGCATCGCGACCTCCAGCGGGGTTCATTCGTCGGAACGTGACGGATACGAGGATCTAACCTAATGTTTGGAGACATTTTTGTCGAGCTTGCCTGTGGGTGGGTAATGTCCTAATCCTGTGCTGGTGACAGAAAAACCGGAGAATCCGGCCCTCCCTAGTCGGCGGATGGAACGTCATCGGATCTTGGGATACTTCGATTGCGACTGGAAAGAACTGATCCAGAACGTAGTAGCCACGCATTACAAATTCGTCTCCGTGCTCAGCCGGATTCCTAAGGATAACGGGCTCATCCTGAGAGCTTATAGAGCGAGGCAATAACTCGCTCGATTGAGACGGCGAAAACGGTTGAGGCGTCGGCCATCTCCTTCATGGATGAACGTGTGAGCACGCTTCGTGTAACTCCGCGTCGAACGTCGACACTTCCCACACGTCAACTCTCGATTGTTGATCCTCGCAGCAGCCGACGATAACCTACTGAGATGGCTGGCTGTCCCCATGGTGCGTCGTTGAGTAAAGAACAAGCGAATCGGCAACTGCGACCTCGTACTGTGATCACTTACCCGCACACGCACACGTTACGGAGTCGAATCATGACACGCGTCCTTCTTGTTTTACTCATCGGACTGTTTTGCTCGACGCCAACCTATGCGGAAGAACTCCCGTGGAGAGCTGGCGTCGCCTCGGTCGCGATCACGCCCGACGAATCGATGTGGATGGCGGGGTACGCGTCGCGTGACAAGCCCTCGGAAGGCAAGGTCCACGACCTGTTTGCGAAGGCACTGGTGATCGAGGATGCGGCCGGAACGCGACTGGTGATCGTGACGACCGACTTGATCGGAATCCCGCGCGAGTTGCGGGATTGGTTCGAGGGCGAAGTCAAAGCGAAGTATGGAATCTCTCCAGGTGGCTTGATGCTCAACGCGTCACACACGCACTGCGGCCCCGAACTACGCGTGAGCAAAGCTTCGGTGTACGGCCTGGAACCAGATCGTGTTCGGCAAAGCCAAGCCTACGTCGACATCCTCAAGCAAAAACTGTCGGCGATCGTCGGTCAGGCGATTAACGAGATGTCGCCTGCCAAGCTCGGCTACACGCACGGCCGCGCCGGGTTTGCGATGAATCGGCGTCTGCCCACGGCGACGGTGCCCAGCAACGCGCCCTATCCCGATGGACCCGTCGATCATGACGTGCCCGTGCTGCGCGTCGAGTCGCCCGAGGGCGAGTTGCGCGCAATTGTGTTCGGCTACGCCTGTCATAACACGACGCTCGGCTTCAACCAGTTCTGCGGCGACTACGCCGGCTTTGCGCAACAATACCTGG
>JBGTHH010001186.1:0-2624 GCA_041746275.1 Pirellulaceae bacterium
AACTCAGCCTCGGCACGGGCAACGTTCGCTTTGTCGAGCGGCTGAGCCTGTCGCGCGGTGGCCAGATCTTGTTCCCGCTTCGCGATTTCCTCGCGCTGCACGCTGGGTTTCAAACCCGGATACCAGGCCTGTGCCGGTAAGTCCAACGGCTGGATCGTTAACTGATCGCCCCCGAGAATCGCTGGCCCACCGGGCAACACCGCGGGCTTTCCGGGAATGATATTTCGCGACTCGCCCCCGGAGTACATAAACGTTTCCGCAGCCAACTGCTCATCACAAATGCGTACCATGCCGCTCGTGATGGGCTTGTAAGCCTTGCCGTATTCGTACTTGGGATAGAGCCCCGGATCGGCTTCGCCCGGAACACGATCATGGCGAATCTCAATGGGCTCGAAGAAGGCGCGAAAACGAAAATACTCCTCGTGCGTGATCGGATCGTACTTGTGATCGTGACAATGGCAGCAGTTCAGCGTCAGTGCTAAAAACGCTTTGCCCGTATGCTCGACGTTGTCCTTCAGCCAAGCGTTGTAGTTCCAACGATAAAAGTTACGCACCAGAAAGCCCGTGGCCACGAGATTCTCGTCGTCCGTCGGGGCAATCTCATCGGCAGCCAGCATTTCGGCCACCATCTGATCGTAGCCCTTGTCGGCGTTCAACGAGTGGACAATCCAATCGCGCCAACGCCAGATCTGTGCGTAGCTGTTCAACACGTCCGGGACTTTGCGGCGACCATACCAATCGCTGTAGCGCCACACATCCATCCAATGTCGTCCCCAGCGCTCGCCATACGGAGGACTGGCCAGCAATCGCTCCACCACGCGCTCATAGGCATCGTCGCGCGGATCGGCGAGATACTCGTGCAATTCGTCGCGCGACGGCGGCAACCCAGTCAGGTCGACAAACAACCTTCGCAACAAGACCTGTGGTTCCGCAGGAGGCAACGCGGACAGACCGTGGTGCTGGTGTTCGGCAAGAATGAAATGGTCGATCGGATTACGCGGCACCTGGGTTTCGTTCAAGGCAGGTAAGTCAGGTCGCTGCGGAGGCTGAAAGGCCCAATGTTCGCGTGGGTCGGCTTCCGGCACTTCGTCGTCAGGGGCGCGGGCTCCTGCGGCAATCCAACCGGCTATTTGAGCGACTTGCTCGGCGGTCAGCGGTTGTCCTTCGGGCGGCATACGCTCGTCCGCGTCCGCCGCCGTCACGCGTGCAATCAGCAAGCTGGCCGCCGCCTGGTCCGTCCTCACGGCAGAACCGCTATCACCTCCCTGTCGCATCGCCTGCGCGGTATCGAGACGCAGTCCAGCCTCTTGTTTCAAGGCTCCGTGGCAAGCATAACACCGCTGTCGGAGCAATGGCTTGACATCGGCTAGGTAGTCCGTGGCCCGAGTCCAACCAGCCGAGCCCAGCAGGGACGCAATCATCAGGAGTGGGGCAAGCCGCTTCATTAATCCCAATTCTCGCTGGTCCCGACGGATCAATACCGGCTGATATGATAGGCGAAATCCGGCGATTTTGCGAGCTGATATCGATCGGTTGGTCGAGTTTTCCGAGTCCTGATGGGCCAGATACAGATTTTATTTGACAACGGTTCTTTTAGGGGATTGACTGCTGCTCGCTGCTTTTGTTACATTTGCGACCGTTGGTTAACCTCCTGCCTTGCTCGCGACGATTTGGCGGAGTCGTCACGCGATGCTATCCCACCCCTTCCGTTGACCTGCCCACCCCATCCGCGAGTTGTCCCAGGCCATGAGAGTCAAGCTCCGCATTCAACGATTTACCAATTTATGTGATGAAGTCATTTGCGATCGGTTTCCCTTGATTGTCGGACGCAGTGATGCGGCGGACATCAAGCTGGATGATCGCTGGGTGAGTCGTCGCCATTGCGAAATTCATGCCGACGCTGGCTTGCTGGTCGTCCGTGATCTGGGTTCAAAATACGGGACGTTGCTCAACGAGAATTTGATTACCGAAGCCACGCTCAAACCGGGCGATACGCTCAGCGTGGGACTGTCGAAGTTAATCGCGTCGTACGAGTGCGACTCGGTCGAATGCGAGGCCCTGGCGGCGGTGCAGTCTTAGCGGTTCCGCGGTCCTACGACGAACGTTTGCGACCCACGAACGAATAGTAGGGCGTTCGCAGCAGCGGGATATAAGGTACCTTGGCACGCCGCTCTTCAAAATGCAACGGATCAAAATGCCGATGCAGGAACGGAACGTGATCCGCCGAGGGAAACACGTTGTCGTTAGCGAACCAAGTTGGCCAAAAGCTGCGCGTGAACCAGCGATGACGCTTCAGCCCATCGGCGGGATGCTTGCGTGAGACGTAGAAGTCCACAACTCCGATCAAGCCACCTGGTTTGAGCATGGTTAAGGCATTCTCGATCGCAGCGAACCAGTCGGGGATCATCGTCAGGGAGTACGAAAACGTGACCACGTCCACCTGCGGTGCTTCGGGAGGTTGAAAGGTTGTGGCGTCGGCTTCCACCGGTTCGATATTCGTCCAACCTCGCGTGTCAACCCGACGTTGAGCCACTTCGAGCAACGAAGGGGAGAGATCCACGACATAGACTTTCCTTAGCTTATCGAGCCGCGATCCGAAATAATCCAAATTAGCTCCCGTGCCG
>JBGTHH010001187.1:0-4160 GCA_041746275.1 Pirellulaceae bacterium
AGGACATTCGACGACTGCTGGACGTTCTGGGGCGGCTCGTCGATCGCGGCAACACCGTGATTGTCATCGAACATAACCTGGATGTGATCAAGTGTGCCGACTGGCTCATCGACCTAGGACCTGAAGGGGGCGACGGAGGAGGCCTCGTCGTCGCCACAGGCACACCCGAGGACGTGGCCGCGTTGCCGGATAATCACACGGGGTACTACTTGCGTCCGTATCTGAACGGAATCTCGGCGTAGTTGGGGCTCGCCAAACCATCGCCGTTGTTGAATCCCACGCGGGGCGCTGGTCTAATTCGTGGCCAAGTGCCGCTTCCTGCCCGACTATTATCGCAAGGATCTCTGTCTCATGCGTACTTCGCTTGTTCTGCTGTTCCTGTTGCTGAGCTCGTTGCGCGCGATCACGGCCGATGAACTGACGCTCGACAATGTGACAACTCCCGCACCGAACGTGGCGGACGAACCGTTGGCGGAGTCGTTCTCGTTGGCTGCCGCGACGCGATTTCTCGATCAAGCCTCGCTCGACTGGACCAAGTCGCGCAAGTGCTTTACCTGCCACACCAATTACGGCTACCTGTTAGCTCGGCCCATGGTCTCGTTTGAGCATACGGCTCATCGGCAGGTACGATCCGCTTTGGAAGAACTGGTCGAGCAGCGCTGGTCGAATCAAGGACCACGCTGGGACGCCGAAGTGGTCATGAGTGCCGCCGTGCTCGCCATGAACGACGCGGCCACCACCGGTAAGCTGCATCCCGCCACGCAGCAGGCACTTACGCGGATGTGGACGCTACAACGCGAGGATGGCGGGTTCAGTTGGCTGAAGTGCGGCTGGCCTCCGATGGAGTCCGATGACGACTACGGCATTGCGATCGCGGCCCTGGCTGCCGCCGCCGCTCCGGAGTCGTACCGCACCACCGACGCGGCGCAACAGGGGTTGCGAAAGCTACGGGAGTACTTGAAACAGAATCCGCCTCCCACGCTACATCACTCGGCCATGTTGATCTGGGCCGACAGCTACGGCAGCGAGCTACTCTCGGCAGCACAACGCGACGAGACGCTGCGGCAACTGTTTGAACTGCAGAAACCCGATGGCGGATGGGCACTGGCGACGCTGGGAAAATGGGAACGAGCGGATGGATTGGCTCAGACGACCGAAGTGAGTGACGGCTATGGGACGGGTTTTGTGATCTATGTCCTTCGCCGCGCCGGGATCGCCGCCGATGATCCGCGAATTCAGCGAGGCATTCAATGGCTGAAGACTCACCAACGCCAAAGTGGGCGATGGTATACGCGTTCTCTTAACAAGGACAGTAAACACTTCATCGCTCATGCGGGAACGACCTTTGCCGTCATGGCGCTTTGTGCCTGCGAGGCCGACGGCGTGGCCGCGTCGGCGATACCCGAAGCGGCGAACGACGACGGCTTTCAGCCGCTGTTCAACGGCCGCGACCTGAGCGGTTGGGTGTTGGTGAACACGCCTCCCGCGACGTGGAGTTTTGAGGACGGGATGCTGATCTGTACGGGCAAGCCCATCGGCGAGCTGCGCACCGACCGGATGTATCAGAACTTCATCCTGGAGCTGGAGTGGCGGCACATGGTCCCGCGTGGGAATGCCGGTGTCTTCGTGTGGGCCGATGATCTGACGGCTCGCGGTGTCCCGTTTCATCGCGGAATTGAAGTGCAGGTGCTGGAGAATGCTTACGGCAATTCCAACAGCCACACCACGCATGGTGACATTTTTCCGATTCATGGTGCCACCATGACGCCGATCAATGGACGAGGAGGCAACCGCGCGTTTCCGACCGAAGAACGTTCGCGACCGAGCCCCGAATGGAATCACTATCGCATCACCTGCCAGGACGGCGCGATCTCCCTGGAGGTGAATGGCAAACTCGTGACGCAGGGAACGGATTGTAGTCCGAGGAAAGGTTACATCTGTCTCGAGTCCGAGGGCGGCGTCGTGCATTATCGCAATGTCCGTATCAAGGAGCTCCCGGATACGCCGCTTGAGGCAGAACACATCGCGATTGCCAATCGAGGCTATCGGTCGCTTTACACGGGATTGGATTTGTCAGGTTGGACGGGGACCGACGCCGCGCTGCAAGCCTGGCAGGTGCGCGATTGGGTACTCGCTGGCGATGGTCAGGCGGCAACAGGTGCGACCCCGTTGACGACCACCGAGCAATTCCAAGACTTCGGCTTCGTCATCGATGTGCGATTTAAGGACAAGGAGACGGCGAGCCCGCTGTCCGTATATCTGCGTTCGGCGACCGACACAACTCCTTCGTTTAGCACCAGCGATTCTCGTATCAGCGGCCAGCTCGAAGCCGTCGGTCGTTGGAATCGCCTGGAGGGAACAGTGCGCGGTAACCGCTTGTCCCTGATCGTGAACGGCCGGGAGGTGCTCAGCGACGAAGAGCTTTCGGAACTTCCGGAGCGCGGCCCGCTGTCGATCTCGCCCGGAGGGCCATTGGAACTGGCGAACATCTTCGTGCGGGAATTAACGGACTCGACAAAGTGAACTGGCAGACTTGACAACGATTCCTTCCGCATCATGGAGCCCGCTGATGAAGATCGAACACGCCGCCTTCAATGTCGCTGATCCCGTTGCCATGGGGCAGTGGTATGTCGAGCACTTGGGGCTGACGGTCAAACGACGCTCGCTGGAGTCGCCGTATGCGCATTTTCTCGCCGACGATGGCGATGCGGTCATGCTCGAGATCTATGGGAGCCCGGCCGCCCCCGTGCCGGACTACCATAATCTGTCACCGGCGGCCTTCCATCTCGCCTTCACTTCGTCGGATGTGGCGTCGGACGTTCAGCGTTTGCAAGCGGCGGGAGCCCTTCAGATTGGCCAAATTGATGAGGCCGCCAACGGCGACCAATTCGCGATGCTTCGCGATCCGTGGGGATTGCCGATTCAGTTGGTGCGTCGTGGCACACCCATGATATGACCCAGGCACGGGCCTCCTGGGCGTTCGGCGGACTCGGGCAATCGGCTATAACGCATAACGCCGACACGCTTTACGTGCTGTACTCCGCATGGGCCGGAACGGCGGACGCTTGAATGTCCGGGCCGGTCGTGAGACAATCGCGGCTGGAAAATCTATGGTCAGTACGTTGTGATGCCCTTGATCGCCGTGCTAGCAAGTTATGCTTGAACAGGAGTTGGTTTGGATGAAAGTAGTGCCATTAGGCGACAAAGTTGTCGTCAAGCGATTAGAAGCCGCCGAGACGACTTCAGGAGGCATCGTTCTTCCTGACTCTGCGCGGGAAAGACCGCAACAAGGCCGCGTTTTGTCGGTTGGCGATGGCAAGCAGTTGCCGGACGGTGAACGGGCGGCTCACCAAGTGTCCGAAGGGGATCGCATCCTGTTTTCGGCTTGGTCCGGGACCGAAGTCGAGGTCAATGGTGACGAACTGCTTATTATGAGTGAAGAAGACATCCTGGCCGTGCTCGACTGAACGAGCTGCCCAGCTTGTCACGCGACGGCGAAAGTTTGACAGGAGTCTTGATATGCTTCGGTTTCTGCGTTTAATGAGCTTGGTTTCGTGCCTCCTGTTGATTAGCCGCGCCGATCTGACGGGAGCCGAGCCTTCGGCGGCGGACACGCTTCGGCAGTACGAAACGACCGTGGCGCAAGCCCAAAGCTACTTGCTGACGAAGGGGCGTGCGAGCGACGGTTCCTACAGTTCTTACTCCGGCTCGGGCGTCACATCGTTGGTGGTGACGGCCTTGCTGAGAAGCGGCATGCCGGTGACGGATGCGCGGATCGTCGAGAGCCTGGCCTTTGTCCGGCAGCACATCCAACCAGATGGTGGCATCTACGAGAACGGTTCGCTCTATCGGAATTACGAGACCTGTCTCGCGGTTTTGTGCCTGACCGAAGCGAACCGTGACGGGCAATATGATCAAACTCTGAAGCGCGCCGACGGCTTCCTAAAAGGTATTCAATGGGACGACAGCGAAGGGCTTGAAGTCGCCGATTTGGCGTTTGGTGGAGCGGGTTATGGGAAACACAATCGACCCGACCTGTCGAATACGGCCTTCTTGATCGACGCGCTCAAGGCGACCGGAAACGAGGCCGATAGCGAAGCCATCCAACGCGCCCTGCTGTTCGTTTCCCGCTGCCAGAACCTCGAGACCGAACACAACAC
>JBGTHH010001188.1:0-4527 GCA_041746275.1 Pirellulaceae bacterium
GGCGCGCAGGTATTGCAACCCTCCGCCGTGATGCGTGGCCAGATTGGCGAACACAGTTTGCGACAGAGCGACCTTCATATCCGCACCACCCCACTGCTGCCCCCACTCGGCCAAGAAAGCCTCTTGCCGTTCGCCCAACAATTGCAAACCAGGCACATCCGCGCGTAGCACATCGAAGTTGGGGTCGGTGATATGATCGGCGCGACTGCTGCCCGAATCGGGCACCCGTCCGTTACAACCGCTCTTGAACTTGCGATCCTCCAGAATGGCGAAACTGATGCGACCGTAGGTCATGTCCGTGAAGTACGACTGAATGCCTTGCTCAAGCGGAGCCGGGTCGTAAGGATCGGGCAAGTGGCTCGTTTGCGTTCGTTCCACCATCCGCACGAAGTCGGCGGGATGGACATAGCCTCCCCGGTCGTCCTTGTCGGTCGGTCGGCCACCCTCGCCCCACAGATTGCCTTGATAGACATCGTGGTCATCGGGAATCGTCACGGTCGGAATGTCCTTCGTGAGATCGCGATAGGCCCACAGAAACAGATACCACTTATACAAGTAATCGAGTTGGATCTGATTAACGTCAGGGTGCGTCGGGCTATCCCCTTCGTAGACTTGGTCGCCGCTGAAAAAGAGTACATCCGGCTGGTGCTTCACTACCTTCTCGGTCAGATCGTGATGGGGGAACCACATACCGGTCTTCCAGTCGTAGGGACCGCGAGCCAGCCCGTGTCGATTGTTGTGATTGCCTGTGAAGCCCGCCACAATGATCGTCTCTTTGTCGATCGGATCGCGACGAATGGTACCTGCCCAGATCGAGTCGCCGTAGACCACGCGATACGGCGTGTCGCGCGGGAAATCCGCGTCGACGATACGGAAGGTCGCCGTCCAACCCGGTACGAGGATCTCGGCCCGCGCGATCGTCTTCCACGAGTCGTCGTGTTGGATTTGCAAGTCCACATGGTGTGCTTCCGCAGCGCCAATCGGCATCATCTGCGCGGTCATCTTCAGCACATTGCGGCTGAGCGTGTATTGAGTGCCCAGGATCGGGCCGGCGGTTTGATCGGGATGAGCCGTGACTTTGGCACCGCTCACTCCCCACTCGCGAAACCAAAACGAGCCTGTTCGTGGTGCCGTGCCGGGATGCGACACTAAGGCGATATTGCCCACAACGCGCGAAGCGGGGAGTCGCCGAGTAGCCACGCTGAACAATCGGTCACTTTCGGGATCGTGGATCGACACCCGCAAAGTATAGAACTGCTCGTCCATCGGATCGGGCGACCCCAGAATGCGAATGAAGACATCTTGCAACACGAGTTGTGGCGCGAGTCCCGGCGCTGCCGAGCCAAGTTGCAGCCCTCGATCGGTTTGAGGTCGTTCGTAGTCGCGGATGAACGCTTGCCCCAAGCCATCCACTCCCACAAACATCCCCGCACCCACACCGTGTGTGTTGTGGATAATTGCCGCGCCGCGATAGTCCATTTCGCTCCCACCCGCACCCAACAATAGACCGACCGCCGTCGATTCGCTGACGGCTTCGTCCTCCAGCAGTCCCGCCCGCACGCTGATCGCCAAATGACCCGGAGTGTCGTTGAGTTGGTGGGTCAGCAGATGCAGGGTTCGCAGAGGATAGCGAGCCTGTCGCTGGATGCATTCCAATCGCCCATCCTGAACTCGCCAATCCTGCAAGCGATTTGCCCAAAAGTTGGCTCCCACCCAGACTCTATCCGGCGTCGCCGACCAATCCGTCGTAAACTCGTCGGCTCGCACGGAAGCCAGGACGAGCACCAGCGCCGCGCAACTCAGAGCCTGTCCGCAAAGGCGTCTGACCCTTTGGAGGCGAGTCGATCTCACTGGGCTTTTGGCCTGGCTGGAGAGGGTCTGCCCCCTTTTCGGACATACATGCTTTTCGCAGCTTCTCATCGTAGGGTCATTTCCCGAGTTGGTTCGTCGATCAAGTCAAGCGTTCCATTGTGCTCTGCCGGGAGCTCTTCAGCAACGGAGCATCGCGTTCGATGGGATGGCATCGCGTGGGCCAGAAACTGATCTGCCACGAAGCGCTGGTAGCTGGGTACTGCAACACAAAGGCACGGAGAGCACAGAGAACGGCTTCTCCATCCCGACGACGAGGCGACGGTGTAGGGAGTTCAACTCGGTGTCCCGTTCAAAAGCACGACCTGTCGATAGTCGCTATACTACGGCGGATTCACGACTTCGCTGCCCAAGCGGCCATCGTTCGTTTTGATTGACAAGCTCAGGAGTTTCTTATGTTGCGTCCCTTCATGGTCGGTCTCGTGCTCTTGGCATTACTCCGTGGGGATGGCACTCGCGGCGCGGAACTTCAACTGGTGCGAATCGCGGTTCCAGTGAATGGGCACATTCATCCCGCCCTGTGCTGTGCGCCCAGCGGCACGCTGGTGGTCACGTATGGTCGGGTGAATCATCGCGATTTGCGTATCACACGTTCGCCAGACGGAGGCGCGACATGGTCGGAACCACAACCGTTTGTGCATACCATCGACAAGACTTACTACCCCGGTTCGTTGACCACGTTGCGCGATGGCCGGTTATTGCACGCCTGGAACCGCTGGAGCGAGGAAACCAATGAGCGGGAACCGCGCCACGTGGTCTTTTCCCTCTCGGAGGACGAAGGAGTCACTTGGAGCACACCACGGACACTGCCCAGCCAGCCCCCGGCGACCAGCGTCGTCCGTCACCCCATCGTCGAACTCTCACCACAGCGCTGGTTGTTTACTCTGAGCGACGCGACGCTCGTGTACCATCCCGAGACAGCCGCGAGCGAGTCGTTTGGTGATGGTCGCTCGCATGGCTTGGTCCCGATCGTGCAAACTCCCCGAGGAACGGTCATCAGCGGCGCGGGACTTCGATCGATCGATGGCGGCCAGACGTGGAGTCAGATCGACGGATTTCCGAACCTCAAGGAACAAGGTTGGCGGCACGAAATGGTGTGTCTGACCAACGGCTGGCTGTTGGCTTCCGAGATCCTGGGACCTGGGTTTGGTGGCGAGCGAATTCGTTACGTCATTTCACGTGACGATGGTCTGACATGGGATCAGCACTTCGAGTACTACAATCCTGGCCGCGCGATTAACGGTCGAGCTTGTCCGCGTACGGTCCAGCTTGATGATGAAACGATCGGAGTCGTCTTTTACGATATTGCCGCCGACCAGCCAGGCGGGCCCGGTCTGTTCTTTCTGCGGATTCCTGTGGCCGCCTTGGCCGGGGGATAGCGGAAGGTTGGCTTCGAGCGTCACGAAAAGCCTCGGCGTGACTTGACCGCCGGTTTACGGGGATGATATAAGCAATCTTGTGGTCTAGGTTTAACACTTCACATTCTTAAGCTTCTCAGAGAGCCGGGCTGATGGCGATTACGTTGCGCGTACTCGACGGTGCCGACCGAGGGCGAGTCTTTGGAGATGTTACGCCCCCCGTTACGATCGGTCGCGAAGAAGGGAATTCGATTCAGCTTAACGACGAACGGGTGAGTCGGTTTCATCTCAAGATTCAGGAAGATCACGAAAAGCTCGTGCTGACCGATCTGGAAAGCACGAACGGCACCAAGGTGAACGGCGAGGATATCCAACTCCGCATCCTCCGCTATGGCGACATGATCACGCTCGGTCGGTCGGTGTTATTGTTTGGCTCGCGGGACGAGATCGCGGGGCGGTTGGCCGACATGCGTCGCAACAATGCTTCGGCGCGTGGGACCATTGACCCCGCAGCGCAATCGAAGGGCGGTCCTGGTTCGCTCGACTTCGATCTGAAGTGGGACAATGACGACGACCTGCAAGGCAACATCCATACCATCGAGCCACCGGAGCTTCCCGATCGGCTCACTCCCGGGCAAGCCGCCCAGTTAGCCGAATTGATCGAATACGTCCACATCCGACTTCGTAATCTGATGACGACGGTCGATTTGGAAGGCAAAGGCGAGCAAGTGAAGCTTGACATGCGGCAGTGGCAGGGCCTGCTCGATCTGCAAAGTCGCTTGGCCGAGTACCTCCGCGAAATCAGCGGCGGCCGCGAGGAGTAGGACCTGCGGGAAGTTTGGTCATTGCTTTGGCAACTGGTATGCTGTGCGTCGTCGGTGAGTGGGTGGGATAAAGGGATAGTCACGCCGTTCGCCAATGAATATGGCGTTCGTCAGGAAATCGTACTCGTACTCAGTGCATCGGTACTCGTACTCGAAAAGGAGCGTGATGGCAGAATCGACATTCGACCATGAATCCAACGAACTCAGGCCGTTTCGGAGGATACAATCGAGTACGAGTACCGCCATGCTGAGTACGAGTACGATGCCAACGCCGGAACCTGACGAACAAAGCGATGTAATCGGAGCGGCAATGGTGTTCCGATTTATGCTAGATTCGCCATCACTCACGCCCTTTCCGCCCGTCGATCGCGGTCGATCAACAAGAGGGTACGTTGTTGTCCGAACTTGGTCATGATGTTCAAACTGCTACCGATGAAACGGACGCTCTCGATCCCGGATGATGTCATGCGGAGCAT
>JBGTHH010001189.1:0-8541 GCA_041746275.1 Pirellulaceae bacterium
GGACCATGATTGGCGACCGGTTCGGGTATCTGTCCTGGCGGATGCCTCATCTCGATCACCGTGTCGGCTTCCTTGCTCAGGCCGCCGGCGGAAACTAATGCGGTCAACAGGTCGCTACCAGCGGACGGCAACTCAAAGGTACCCGGTTTCGTTACAGCACCGACGACCGTCACACGATTGGTGCGCCGTTGATCCAGCGTCAGCGAGACGTTGGGGTCGATATAGGTGCCCCGCCGAATGCTTTCGCCACGCACAACCAGTTCGGCTTGCGTCAACTCCAGCCCGGCAACTTGGACATTGCCGACCAAGGGAACGTTGATGCTACCGTCGTCAGCAACGCGTCCCTTCCAGACGGGAGGCGACTCCGTCTCCAAGCCGGTGGCAATGGTGAGCTGAACGAGGTCACCCGGGTACAGCACTTGACTATTGCCCACAGTGCGCGCCAATCTCGACAAATCGACGTTTTGCAAGGTGCCGACCCTGGGGGCCATCAATTGAGCCGGCAGACTCGATGCCTGATACACGACTCCCCGCTGACACCCGAGGAGCAATGGCATAGCCATCAGAGCTATTACCGAGCCAATCGTACGACTCCAGCGATTGAGCTGTGATGCAGAAGTTAATTTCAGGCAGCTCACGAATGAGAATCCGCTGTAATAGCTGTGATAAATGGGCGTTACCGTCACGATCCATCGGGCTCAGGGTTAACTGGCGTCCTTGCGCGAGTTGTGAATCGCGATCGGTATCGCAATCGCCGCAGCAATAATCAATCCGATCAGCACCGGTCCAGTCAGCAGATCGGCAATGGGGCGCTGGCCACGCTGGACCGCATCTGATGAAACAAGCAGCACTTCGCGTGCGGCGGCGGGGGGCGCGGCAGCGGGCGTCCACAGACGATGTGTGGTGGTGACGTGCCCAACGGACAACTCGTGCAGTCCGCCTTGTAGCCCAACGACAGCAAACCGGCCAGTCGCATCCGTCAGCGTCTTCGCTTCCGCGGCTTCGATGTTCACGCGTCGCACAACAACTTGCTGCTGGGCCTGGGGAACACCATGCTCGTCCACCACCTGTCCGACTAATGTCCCCACACGATCCAGTGCGACGTCACGCACGGGTGGCGCAGGTCGTTGAGGCATAGGTACATTGCCGGGGCTGGTGGCATACACGGGCTGCAACTGTGTTAATGGCGTTACCAGTGTCAGCAATATCGCAACTGGTCGCATGTATCGTGAAAGTCTCATCGATAACATCCCCTAATTCAGAATCTTGTCTCATTCGGCAGCGATGCGCCGCGAGGTGCCCTAACGAAATTCGTGGGCGGATGTGAAGTGGCGGGATAGTAGCGGAAGGCGGGAGAGAGCAAAAGAGCAACTATTTAGCTCTGAAGGATTAGAAAAGTTCCCGCTCGAATCATGCAATCTAGCTGAACTTAAGGCAACCTCACCAATGCACTTACAGCTTGACGGGCGAGTACACGCGGGAGGTGTTTCCCCAGCGAACCGACACCAACTCCAACGTGCCAAGCTCAAGAAACGACACTGCCTCGCCAGTTTGACGAGGCAGTTACTGTTTATGATCTACGAGCCAACTAGCTAGCGTCGCTGAGAGCCAGTGGAATGGCGATCGCCGCCGCCACGATACCGGCGAGTACCCAAGGATTCGATAACCAACCAAAGCAATTGCCGGAGCCGATCCCACGCACGACTTGGCTTTCTTCTACCAACAACACACCTTCCGAAGCTGCTGGCGGTGCGGTTTCAGGAGCCCAAAGGCGATAAGCACCGCCTCCCGAACTCAAGTGCAGTTCGTACAGGCCCGGTTCCAATCCAGCAAGCACAAAACGACCATTCTTATCGGTTTGAGTCACAAGGAGCGGTTTGCCGTCGCGGACGACAGCAATTTGGGAGTTTGCCTGAGCCGCCGCCTGCTCATTCACCACTTGGCCTTTCAATTGGCCACCCGCGTGTAGAGCGACATCGCGGATCGTCGGCGGTGCTAGTCCGGCAGCGCTTAGCGTTTGACTCGAAAGCATTCCCAAACAGGCCAGCAGGACCACCGAGTACTTAAACGTATTGATCAGTTTCATCACCAAGCACCTTGTAATTTCACAGTCGATTTGTCGGTTTAGCGTTGCGAGTCACGTGTCACATCGGGTGAATCAGTCTCGTCACTCCAATGAAACTCACAAAAAAAGTTGATCTTTCGTTCTAATCTATTCAGTCGTGAAGAGGTCAATGCCGCCGATCGATTCGCGTTGGCTCCGCAGCGCAGTCATTTCGTACTTACGCAATTGGTAGAACCTTCCGCTAGCTAGCATCGATAGCTAAGACGATTACGGTCCCAATGAATTCCAAATTTGCGAGTCTCATCACGAGTTCCCTGGCATCGTCCTGCTTCCGATGTAAGGCTTTGGTTGAATGGGATTGGTTGGCTAACCTCTTGATCGGACGCGGGCCCAATGTTTGTCGAGCAAGTTAGCGAAGGCAGGTAGAGCCGATTCAAACCTTACAACGGGTGAGCGCCCTCACAACCACTATGGAAACGCGTCTGAAGAGTTGAATCCCGAGCTGCCATGATGCGATCGATCTAGTGACGCATCAGGGAGTTGACCGTTCGCGCCAGGCCCAACGGAACAGGTTGCGTGCATCCAGGTAGCGGGCATCGCTGGACGTCGAGCCGAGGACGATCAGCAACAGATGATCGTCGCCTCGCCGACCGCTCGCCACGAGACACGCTCCCGCGGCTGTGGTCGTGCCCGTCTTGATGCCGTCGAACCCCTCGATGGAGAGCAAGCGGTTCGTGTTCGTCCAAGCGACATTTCTTTGATAACCACCGGGTCCGATCAGGGTGCAAGCATACTGACGAGTGTTGACATACTCGCGAAACGTCGGCAATTGCCAGGCGGCAAAAGCTAACTTCAATTGATCTCGCGCCGAACTTTGGTGCCGCTTGGCGGTCAAGCCGTGCGTGTTGACGTAGACGGTGTGGTTCATCTCCAACGCCGCTGCCTGCCGATTCATCGCCGCCACAAAGCGATCGAGCGGCTCGATGTCAGGAATCGAACCTTCTGGTAACGGGCAGCGATCTCCCAGATGTTCCGCCAGTGCCACCGAGGCGTCGTTTCCCGATGGCAAGAGCAAGCCATACAGTAAGTCCCCGACCCGGATTTTCTCGCCGGCCCGAATGGTGGCGGAAGAGCCCGGAGTGCGATCCGCACGTTCGGAAAACACAACCCACTCGTCGAATAACTCCGGCTGTTGGTGAGCCAGTTGTAGCACCACGTAGGCCGTCATCATCTTCGTCGTGCTCGCGAAATCTCGGGGCTCATCGGCGTCGTGCCCCCACAACAACTTGCCCGTGCTTCCTTCCGCGATGGCCCACGCCCGACAAGTGACCAGCGGGGGGCCAGATAAGGTATCGGGCGCGGTTCTGGGCAACCGTTCCTGGTTCAGGCTCGCGGGATCGACGACGGGCGCATCAGTGGTCACCAAGGTACCGAGCGATTGCCACGTCGCCGCGTCGACAACACCACTTTCACCCAAGCCATGCGTGGATTGAAACCGCAACACCGCTGCTTGCGTCGCTGGTCCAAAATCGCCATCGATGGCGAGTTGAGGGGAAGGGTCCAGCCGGCTGTTGATTGTTCGTTGCAAGTCCTCGACCAGCAGACCCTGCGCGCCCAACTCCAGTCGCTGCGGTTCGTCGGGGCGGGGAGTGCTGGGGGAACCGGCCGCGTCGAAGACCGCCTTCGCGATCTTGGCGCACAGCACGTTCGCGCTGTTGTCGTCGCTCCAACGCTGATCTTCATTCTTGGCCGTCAACACGCACAACGCGATCGGTTCCGCGGGAGCATAGATGATGCCCGCATCACAACGCACGTTGGAAACCGCACCTGTTTTATGGGCGACTCTCGTTCCCATCGGCAGCAGGTGTCCGAATCGCGTCGTATCTTGACAGTTGGCCAAGTGATCGAGCATCTCGCGAGTCGCGACTTCGTCGGCGAGTTGGCCTAGGAAAAGGCGTTCCAGCAGGTCCAACATCTCCGCAGCCGTGGTACTACCCAACCCGAATTCACGACTTCGGTCCGGAGCAATCGAAGTGTCGGAACGAAACACCTTGGCATGGAGCCGCGTCTGAGTCCAACCCAAGGATTGCATCGTAGCGGACGTCGACTCCAAGCCGATCTGATCGATCACCAGATTGGTGGCGGTGTTATCTGAGTAAGCGATCATCAGTCGAATCGCGTCGCGCAGGCGAATCTGGGTGCCCGCCGAAAAGTGTGGTGTCAGCAGCCCCGAACCCGGCACTTTGTCCTCCTCACGCAAGGTCACCATCGAATCCAGATCGATCGTCCCCGCCACCGCTTGCCGATAGGTCTCGACCATGATCGGTAGCTTGATCAGACTGGCGGTTGGCATGGTCGCCCCGGCGCGATACGAAAATTGTCTCCCCGTATGCAGGAACTTGACAGCCACGCCTACGTTGCCGCGATGCGATTGGACGAGCGTTTGGATCTCGTCTTCCCAAGTGGCCCCCCAGGAGGTCGCCCCGGCTAAGGCCAAGCCGATCCACATCCCCATCGCGTTGATCCAGATGTTTGGTTTCATGCACTCACTTTCATTTGCTTTCGAGTTAGGGATTGGGGAGTTGATCGAGTTGTTGTTCCAATGTTTCCCAATTCGAAAGGAGTTCTCGCGCGGGCCGTGGAGACAAAGCGGCTGCGGGGGGATATCGCTTCATCGCTTCGAGTCGGACGCGCATCAAGGGATGGGAATCAAAATAGTCAGGAGACTCTTCCTCGGTCAAGCGTTGGGCCAGATACTTTTCGGCATCGGGACTGAACTCACGCCACCGATCGGTAAAGTGGCGAAATACCGTCGGTTTTTGAGTCGGCGGCGAGTCGCGGGAGGTCGTCGCTGGGCTGGAGGAAACTTCGGGAGCAGCCTCGACGTGCTCGGCCGACAAAGCGAATTCGTGGGCCACGAGCCACTCTTTCAGCAGTGTATGTGTCGCCAAGTCGCTGCCGCAGAGTTCGGCGCTAAGCTGATCGGCCCGCAATTCCTGGTGGCGTTGCAGAGGAGCAGAGGCTACACACACGATTTGGCTGAACGCGACAAAAAACCAATACAACGGATCGCATCCATGCCACCAGCGCGAACGGAGTTGCACGACGGCCTGTTCCAAAGACTCGTGGAATCGATATACGAAAACGCTCAAGGTGGCATCCCCTCGCCGTAAGTGGGCCATCTCGTGAACCACGATGACACGCAGTTCGTCAATCGTCAGGACGAGCAGATGGGGACAGCCCAAAACCAACGTCAATTGTCGATCAGGGTGCCAAGCGAACCGCCGTTCCTCGATCACGAAGCACTCGGGCCAGGGGTTCAATCGGATCGCATCGGGCACAGGGGCAAGTAACGCTCGACATACCTCGGCGACCAAGGCATATAGTGCTACATGCTGTTCTCGGTCCAGGAGCAGCGTTTCGGCCACTTGGGATCGCCCCTCCACTCGACTAGTCACCAGGCCCAAGATCGCGCGGGCTAAACAGATCGCCAAACGAACCAGGACCAGACTGACCAGAATCACCAGGGCCGCTCGCAATGCCAGAGGCCAATCCAGCGGTCGCTCCGGATTCAGCAAGAGATCGACGAAGCGAAACAACTCGAAGAACAATCCTAGCAGCACCGCAAAGAAAACGACAAACAGTGCCAACAACACCGCCACCAGAAACAAGCCGTACAGATCGGGCCAGAGCGCAGCCCTGGGAGCCAAGCGAGGGGGCGGACCACATTGGGGAGTCGAGGCGTGCATGTGCCATATTCTGGCAGCAGGAAGTTACCTTATGCAAGGTAACCGCAACCGGCAGGGCAGTCGCTAGCGGATTCCTGGGGAAGCCGAACCGTGGACCAGTTCCAGCTACGCTAATTATTAACGAACAATTCGTTTGCGAAGTCTGGGTAGCCCCATTATCATAGTCCCGAATGCCCGCGAAGTCGGGCTTGTGAGATTGAATCGCGATGCCGCGATCAGGTTGGCGGTTGTTTCGGCCAGAACAGCTTATTGAGAGACATTATGAAGTTCTCCACGGCTTGCATCGTATCGGACGACGGGCACTTACGGGAGCAAATCGAAGCGTTCTTGCACGATCGCTTCGGCTGCCGGACTTCAGGTTACTCGGTGGGGGATTGGAGCACCGACTGTTTCCCCGCGGAGCATTCTGACGTCGTGTTCCTGGACCTACGGACTCGACAGACGCAGTCCCCACTGCTTTGGCAAACCTTGCAGCTCCGACTCGATATCTTGCCGAAGTTGGCGGCGGTTGCCGTGGTGGCCATCGTCGAGGACGGCTATCCGATCGAACAGGCAAAACTTGCTGACATCCTATTCGCGGGAGCCATCTGCTGGCCGTGTGCGACCGACTCCCTGGAAATGAGTCTGTCACGCATGCAGCCCCGAGGTTTGTTCACGACCGCTCTGGAAGGCCAGTGTGTGCGTTCGGAACAGCGGGAGTTTCGCACGTACACTCCCAGCCTCTTCCCTGTCCTGGAACGATTGGATTCCGCGGCGCGACACGATTTCACCATCTTGATCGTCGGCGAGACCGGGACCGGTAAGACGACCTTGGCGGCGATGATCCACGAACTATCACACCGCAAGGAGCATCGTTTCCTGACCGTGGCTTGCGGCACGCTGCCGGGTGAGTTGATCGACAGTGAGCTATTTGGACACGTTAAGGGAGCCTTTACCGGAGCGGATCGCACCAAGTCGGGCAAGTTTGACGCGGCAGGCGAGGGGTCCATCCTGCTGGACGAGATCGATGTCCTAGGGGCGTTTCAGCAGGCCAAGTTATTACGCGTGCTGGAAACCGGGGAATACGAAATGGTCGGGTCCAACGATACCTTGCATTCACGCTGTCGCACGTTGGTGGCATCCAACGTGGATCTGGAGTTGCTCATCGAACAAAGACGTTTCCGCGCGGATCTCTACTTCCGACTCAACCAGATGAAATTCTGTATCCCGCCGCTACGCGAGCGACCACTGGACATCGTGCCGTTAGCTGTCGACTTTATCGACGAATGTCGTCGGGAGCACAACCTGCCCGTAACCCACATCCATACCGACTTCTTACAGGTCTTGAAGCATTATTCGTGGCCCGGGAACATCCGACAACTACGCAATGAAGTGCGCCGCGCCGTGGTTTTCTCGCAGGCTGGCGTGGTAATGCCCGACGCCCTTTCGCTGGAAGTGTTGGCCGAAGCTGCGGAAAAGAATGGCCAGCACACTCCACATTCCGATCGCTCGGTGCTGGCGGATCGGGTGGCCACCACCGAGCGTCAACTCATCGAGCAAATGCTGAAGAAACAAGATTTCAATCGCGCCGCCACCGCCCGGGCGTTGGGAATCAGCCGAGTCACGCTGTATAACAAGCTCAAGAAGCTGGGTATTTCATCACGTGAAGCGAATTCCACGGAAACTGGCGAGGTGTAGTCCCAGGCGGATTCCCTCCCGGGGCACTTAATCCGCAACGAATCGAATGGAGTAGCCGCTCTCCGCGAGCGAACGGGAATTACTGGGAATGGCGAGTTCCCGCGGGCTCGAATCGACATGCACTCGCGGAGGTGCTTCGGCGCTGACTTGTGCGGCTCGCGACTGTGCTTCTCTAGTCAAGGGCAGCGGTTCAGGCGGCGTCACATCTTCACGTTCCTCGCCGCTCTCGACCTGTTCATAGAGCGCCTCGAAGAATGAGTTGTCGTAGGGATGGCGTGGATCACCACCGTATCGTCGCACGGCATCCTGTTGGTGGAGAATCGTCAAGTAATGATAAGGCCGAAAGTAATAGTTGCCATGCGACTGCGGAAAGTAGCGATAATGAGGCGGCATGTTGCAGGTGTTAAAGCAGTCGGCTAGATACTCTCCATTATGGCCGCCCCCACAGCCACAACTGGAGGAAGCACAACCACCATGGCAATTCCCTCCCAACTCGCCTGCGTGAACAGCTTGGTGCGATCCGCTCCAGCTTAGGCATAGTCCAATGATCAGCCCAGTAAGGAGGGCGCGTGTCGTGTAAGTGGCTTGCATGGGATGGTTCCTCTGCGGGAAAGAGGTGGCTTGGCGATTGGTCTGGTGGACGGACCATGTGAGGTGTGCCGCGCATACGCTTCTCAGCTTTATGGCGTTATGATCGACATCGGCAGATTCCCCCCTGCCGATTCACTTTTTCGTGCATAATCGACACGATCGCACTCGACGCCCGTCGGTCATGCCAAGCCAGATTCGGGCGGCTTACGCTCCGAGCCAGTTCATTCGAAGTGGGACCAGACGCTTCGCGGACCGCCCCGTCGCAAGAGGAATAAGAGCAAAAGGGGCCAAAGGAGGGTGACCGAGCAGTAGCCCAATCGTGAGGCGATCGCTTGAATCGGCAGATCGAGGGCTGCGGATTGCACACACGCCATCGCCACGCTGGTGGCCAGGAAGCCATAAAAACCCCAACGCTTGCCGAGCATGATGGCGACGATCCAGGCCACATTGAACGCCGCG
>JBGTHH010001190.1:0-15701 GCA_041746275.1 Pirellulaceae bacterium
GAGAAACTGAAGGACTACCCTTCGAATATCCCCCGCGCCGCCACCGAGCTGGCCAAGGAATGGCGAACCGATCGTGCTCTGCGTCGGTTGGAGGCGTTGATGGCGGTGGCGGATGCGAAAGGGACGCTGCTGATCAGCGGTACGGGCGACGTGATCAATCCCACCGATGGCGTGGTGGGTATTGGCTCGGGCGGCAATTACGCGATCGCGGCGGCTCGGGCTTTGCTGCAACATTCCGAGTTGTCCGCCGATGCGATCGTTCGCGAGGCGCTGTTGATCGCGGCCGAAATCGATATCTATACCAACGCGAATATTGTAGTGGAGGTGCTGGAGTGCTCGAGTTGATCGCACGTAAGGAAAGCCCCAAGGACCCGACTCATCAACTCACTCCGCGCGAGATCGTCGAGCAGTTGGACCAACACATCGTGGGCCAAGCCGATGCCAAACGCGCCGTCGCGATTGCCATTCGAAATCGCTGGCGACGGCAGCAGTTACCCGACGAGATGCGGCAGGAAGTCTCGCCCAAGAACATCCTCATGATCGGTCCGACCGGGGTCGGCAAAACGGAGATCGCACGCCGCCTGGCCAAACTGACCGGTGCTCCGTTTGTGAAGGTCGAGGCCACCAAATACACCGAGGTGGGCTATTACGGTCGCGACGTCGAGAGCATGGTGCGCGAGCTCGTCGAAAACGCCATTGGACTGGTACGTGAAACCGAACGAGCGGGCGTGCATGAGGAAGCTCAACAGCGAGTGCGGGAACGCCTGCTGGATCTGCTCTGTCCCCAACCGATTAGCTATGAGTCGGATGCCGAGGAAGACGCCGGTCAAGCCGCGAAACACTACGAACGGACTCGGGAGAAGATGCGCGCGATGCTGGTGAGTGGCGAACTGGATCAACGCCGCGTGGAGCTGACGATTGAACAAAAAGCGACCCCCGTGTTGCTCGGTCAAATGGGCATGGAGCACATGGAAGTCGAGATCCAAACGATGTTCGAAAAGATCATGCCGAAAAACTCGTCGCGGCGCGAGTTGACGGTGGCCGAGGCGCGGGAGGTGCTCTTCGAGCAGGAGTGTGAAGCGCTGTTGGACCCGGAAAAGATCAACGCCTCGGCCGTCGAACTGGCCGAGAACCTGGGGATCATCTTCATCGACGAGATCGATAAAGTAGTGGCCAGTGAAGGCAAAGGAGCCGATGTCTCTCGACAAGGCGTGCAGCGTGACTTGCTCCCCATCGTCGAAGGCACCACGATTCAAACCCGCTATGGCTACGTTCGTACGGACCACGTCCTGTTCGTCGCCGCGGGAGCGTTTCATCGCGCGAAACCAAGCGATTTGATGCCGGAATTGCAAGGGCGTTTTCCGATCCGCGTCGAACTGACCGATCTGACCAAGGACGATTTCATTCGCATCCTCACCGAACCCAAGAGTTCACTCACGAAACAGTACGCCGCCCTGATGAGCACCGAGGAAATCGCGGTCACGTTCACCGACGATGCCATCGAATCGCTTGCCTCGTATGCATATCAGGTCAATCAGTCGACCCAGAATATCGGAGCTCGGCGATTGTATACGATCATGGAACGTCTGCTCGAGGATCTGAGTTTCGAGGCACCCGATATGTCGCTGGGCAGTGTCGTCATCGACTCGGCCTATGTCACGTCGCGACTGCATGATATCGCCGAAGACGAAGACCTCAGCAAGTACATACTGTGATTCGTTTCGCCCCGAGCCACGCTAGCACTGCCGGCTCGCATTGAAACAATTCGCTTACCCAGGTCATGCAGCTTTCCTAAGACGCTTGCGGCTGTGGAGTGCGGGGCTTGACTGGTGAATGTGCCGATAACTCCCATTCGAGGACTATTCGGAAAAGCAGTTTAGCAGGCCCTTTCCATGGAATCATTTTATCGACGCAATGGCATTCGCGTGTTTGCCATCTTCCTGCTGCTAACTCCGTTGGTCGTGATCGGAGCGAATCGGGCGCTGCAGAATAATTCCAATCGCATTGAGGATTGGCTGCCGGAATCATTCGAGGAGACACAGCGTCTGCTGTGGTTCGCCGAGCATTTCGTCTCTGATGATCTGCTGATGATCAGTTGGGATGGCTGTACCCTTGACGATCCGCGCTTGCCGAAATTTGCCGAGGCACTACGGCAACCGGTCGCCGTCGAGGAAGGCGGGAACGTCTCCTTGTGGCGGCAAGTCATTACCGGCCCTGAAGCGTTGGAGCGATTGCGTCAACCTCCGCTGGAGATGTCGCTGACGGATGCGCGGGAACGCCTGCACGGCTGGTTGCTGGGGCCCGACCAAGCGACAAGTGGCTTGATCGCCACGGTCACGGTGGATGGTTGGGAACTACGACATACGCTGGTGGGGCACATCCGAGCATGTACCGAGGGCATCCCGGACTTACCGCCGGACGCCATTCGTGTGGCTGGGCCCGTGCTCGATTCGGCCGAGATCGATCGCGCCAGCAACGAAGGCTTGGTACCGCTGAGCTTATTGTCGTTCGCCGTCTGCTTCCTGCTGATGTACCTGCTCTTCCGCAGCTTGCTGATCGCCAGCATGATTTTTTTGAATGCGATCTTTTGCCAACAGCTCAGTCTGGCGTTGGTCTATCTGACCGGAACGCAGATGGACAGCGTGTTGATGATGGTGCCTATCGTCGTCTATGTGCTGGCCGTCTCGGCGGGTGTGCATATCGCCAATTATTATCGCGACGCAGTGGCTCAGACAGGCTCGTTCCTGGGAGCGCCCATGCAAGCGGTGCGCGATGCCTTCTCGCCTTGCTTGTTGGCATCCACTACCACTGCCATTGGTCTCGCTTCGTTGCTGATCAGTTTCCTGACGCCTGTGCGCAAGTTTGGCACGTTCGCATCGATCTCGGTGGTGTTGACGACCGTGGTCTTGTTCACGTTGCTCCCCAGTCAACTCGAGAAGTTCACGCCGCGGCGCGCGGCGCGTCGTTGGCGGCCGGAAAATGCCTCGCCACACCCGTTCTGGGATGGCTTGTTGTCGATCATCCAGCGACTACGCTATCCGGTCATTGCGGTAGCGTTGGGCATTACGGCACTGGGAGTTTACGGCGTCGTCCAACTGCGGGCCAGCGTCCAGATCAAGGACATGTTCTACGCCGACTCGAAACTCTTGAAAGACTACGACTGGTTGGAAACCCATATCGGCCCGCTGGTCCCCATCGAAATTGTGTTGCGTCTGCCGAAGCAACCGGACGGCGCAAATAATCCTTCGATGTTGTTGCGGATGCAGTTGATTGAACGTGTTCATCAAGCGGCCGGTTCGGTGCCGGGCATGGGGGCTGTGGTATCGGCGTGGAACTTCTGTCCGCCGATGGAAGGTCTGTATGGAGGCGGGGCGCGGCAGATCACTCGCCGATCGGTATTCAACAAACGCCTGGACCAGAGTCGCAGCTCCTATGTGGATCTGGCCTTGCTTCGCGAAACTCCCGAGGAAGAACTGTGGCGTGTCAGCGGTCGATCCTATGCTGGATTGGGGCTCGACTATCAACAAATCATGTCCAACTTGCGGCAGCAGGTCGATCCGATCCTGCAACGAGCTGACCAGCAGGGCTTTCCAGGAGTGACCGCCGTCTACTGTGGTGCCGTGCCCCTGGTTCAGATGGCTCAGGATCAAATGTTGAGCGATTTGACGTCAAGCTTCCTCGTGGCCTTCGCCTTCATCGGTTCGGTGATGATCCTGTTGATGTTGTTCATGGAACTTCCGGCCCTCAAGCAGAGTACTTCCCCCGCGACAACCACGAGAATCGTACTGCGTTGTATTCCGGCGGGAGCTTGCGCGATGCTGCCGAATATCTTGCCGTGCGTGATCGTCTTGGGTGGCATGGGGTTGGCGAGATTCCCGATCGAAATCGGCTCGATGATGACAGCCAGCGTGGCCTTGGGGATCGCCGTCGACGATACGCTGCACTTCATCACATGGTTTCGGCGGGGGCTGTCCCGTGGGTTATCGCGACGCGAGGCGGTGGCATCCGCTTATCATCGGTGCGGAGCCGCCATGATTCAAACCTCGTTGATCTGCGGCATTGGACTGCTGGCTTTCGGCCTGAGTCCCTTCGTGCCGATGGCGAAGTTTTCGTGTGTCATGTTCGCCATGCTCATCTCCGCGTTGCTGGCGGACCTGGTCTTTCTCCCCGCGATCTTGCTGAGTCCGCTCGGGAGACTGTTCGAATCGATTAACCAACCGGAGAGCGAGCGGGTTTCGCGTCAGCTACAAGCGTCGTGTCACGCCACGGAATAGCGAGAACACATCACAACAGCATCAATCGCCAAAGCGACGTGTATCCTGGCCCGTATCGACGCGGCGTAAGATGCCCCCATGCGGTCCCGCCAAGAAACTCTGGCCGTCCGGCGAGAACACGAATCGCGCCGGATCCCGTTCCGGTGCCACGCGATCATCCGGCGCGCGAACGCGGTAGGTGTGAAGCAAGCCCTTTTCGAACGTATAGCGTGCGACCTCGCTGCCACTGGCCAGATCCCAAAACATGACGTCACCGTTGCCTTGGTCTCCCGTCCCCAAAAGCGAACTGTCCGGTGAGAAGAATGGATGTTGGATCGCTCGTCCCACCGTCGTGACGCGTCGGATCGGTTGCAAAGTATGGGAATCCCACAATAGCACATGCCCCGCGTGGCCCGACGCCAAGAGCATACCATCGGGCGAGAAGGTCGCTGTGTAGAAGGGCTGATCCAACGCGACGGAGACCTGCTGCTGGTTCGGATCAGCGACCTGACAGATGGTCAAGCCACATCCCGAGCCTTGTGTCCGCACCCCCAAAAGCTGTCCACCCGTGGGCGCGTAGGTAATTGAAAATGCTCCGGCCAGCGCGGGGAACTGCTTCAGTTTGTCACCGGTCGTCAGATCATACACCACGCACCGCCATTGACTCGCAATTGCGATGGCGTTTCCCTGCGGAGCGAAGCTGAAGGCATGGCAGCGGTCCAAGGCCAATACGGTCGCTCCCGTGGCCAAGTCCCACACGCGAACTTCATTCAATTGCAAGCGGTCGGAGGTCGTGAAGAGTCGCGAGGCGGCCACCCAGCGGTTGTTCGGGGAAAACGCGACGCGGGTGAGATCGCCGAAAGTCTCGAACCTGCGCAGGCGTTTACCGGACTCCAGCGACCAGACCTGCACGACACCGCACTTGCGCGGGTTGGGATGCGGACCGGGAGGGAATTCCTCATTCGAGAGTCCCGAGATCCCGGTGGCGACGAGCGCGCCGTCTTGGGAAAACGCCACACATTGCGCATCGCGAGCCGGGACAAAGGGGGCCGCAAGGGCCGAGCCGGATCCCCACAACACGCCGCACAAACTGACACCCAACATCCATCGTGTGAACATCCTGTTACTCGCCTTGCACCGGTTGCAGCCAGGGATCCGTTAACCACAGGATGGCCGTTCCATCGCGACTGCCGGTCAGCGCGAATCGACCATCGTCGGAGAAGGTCACCGAAGTCACTTCCTTCGAGTGACCGCGCAGGTTCAGGATCTCCTTGCCCGTCTCCGTGTCCCATAGTTTAGCGGAAAAATCCTCCGAGGCGGTCAAGGCACGTCGACCGTCGGGCGAAAAAGCCGCAGATGTCACGGCCGCCGTATGCCCTGCCAGGACTTGCAACAACTCACCCGACAGCGCGTTCCAGACCCGAGCCGAGTTGTCGCTGCTGCCAGTGATGATCCGTTGTCCATCGGCGGAGAAGTTGGCCGTCAGCACACCCCAATCGTGTCCCGTGAACTCTCGGACCACTTCGCCCGTCTCGGTGCGCCACACGCGAGCGGACTTGTCGTCCGAGGCCGTGAGGATCATCTCGCTATCGTGCGAAAAAACAGCCGAACGCACGCGACTGGTGTGGCCGTCGAAGCTGCGCAGTATGTGACCGCTCCGCGCGTCCCACAGCTTCACACTCCGATCATCACTCGCCGTCAAAACGAAATCACCTTGCGGGGAAAAGACCGCACTGTTGACATAGCCTGAGTGGCCACCACTGAGCTTCCGTTCGGCCACACCGGTCTGGGTGTTCCAGATGCGTGCGGAGTTGTCCCAACTGGCCGTGACAATCTGTTGGCCATCGGGTGAGAAACTCGCGGAAGCCACGGCAGCATGAGGGCTGAAGCTCATCATCTCGCGGCGCTGGGCACCGGGCAGTTCGCGACGCAGGTCCCACAATCGGGCTTCGTTCCCGCCCACGGTCAATACGGATTGACCGTCGTTCGCGAAGCGCGCCGACCAGACCAAACCGCCGAGTTGGTTGAAGTCCAGGAAAACGTGCGAATCTGCGTGGGTCACACCCGGTAACGGCTGACCGGTGTCGACGTCCCAGATCCGCACCAAGCGTTCGTCAGCGTGAACACTCAGTGCCAGTCGACCATCCTGGGAGAGTGCGGCCGCGCTGATGACGCTGTTGTCCGCGGTATAGGTCCGGACGAGTGCGGCGGTCGCCACGTCCCAAACGCGTAGTTGTCCGTCGAAGCAAGCGGTGAGCGCGCGGCGTCCGTCGGCTGACAAGTCCAGCGAGATCACGGAATCGGGATGCTTCAGCAGTTGCGATTCGAGAGGGCTGATCGACTCGGCGTCGCCTTCCGCAATCAACCGGCTCACGTCCCACGGACAGACGTTCTTGTCATCGCTGGCGGTTAACAACCGCTGACCGTCGGGTGTGAATCGCGCCGCGGCGATTTTCGACGTATGCCAGTCCAGTCGCCGCACTTGCCGACCCGATTCACGATCCCAAAGAACACCGCGGCCATTCGCATCGCCCGAATAGACGTAGCGATCATCGGCGGAAAAGGCGACGGCGGTGACTTCGACCTTGTGTCCGTCCAGTACATGTAGGCGTTCTCCCGTCGAAGCATTCCAGAGTTGCGCGGTGTGGGCGTCGCTCCCCGTGGCGATCCATTGATCGTCGTTCGATACGGCCACGGCGGCCGCGCGGCCGGTCTGATCCAAGCGATGGACTTCGACTCCCGAGGCCATGTCCCAAATCCGCACCGTGTTGTCCACCGCGCTAGTCAGCAGACGCTTGCGATCCGCGAAGAACACGGAATCCGAGGCCAGGAATAAATGTCCTTCGCGAAACGATACGCGCTCCTCGCCGGTCGCGACATCCCAACTCTTCGCCGTCCGATCGCGGCTGGCGGTTGCAATCTGGCGACCGTCACGCGAGAACGAGACCGCCATGATTGCATCCTGATGTCCCTCGAGCACCCGTCCGCGTAAGACGCGAACTTCCTCATAGCCTTCGATGTTCCACAAACGAGCGTGATTGTCATAGCCACCCGACAAGGCCCATTGCCCATCCGGCGAGAAGGCACAGGCGCGCACCCAACTATCGTGACCACGCAAGGTCTTGAGCTCCGTGTCGCTGGCGAGGCTCCAGATCTTGACGGTGTTGTCGTGGCCGGCGCTGATCACCGACTTGCCGTCTTGTGAAAACTGCACCGCGCGCACGGCGGCGGTGTGTCCCTCCCACAGTCGGTGCTTGGGAGGCGGAGGAACCTGATCGGCCAGTAGTCCCTTGAAGTCAAACGGCGTCAGATCCGCGGGCTGCCACAGGAGGATGCGTTTGTCGTAGCCGCCACTTGCAATGCTCTTGCCATCGGGTGCGTAAGCGACCGAGTAGATCGGGCCCTGATGTCCCGTGAAGGGTGGGCTCTTCGCACCAGTCTCCAAGTTCCAAACCAAGGCCGTGGCATCTTGGCTCGCCGTGACCACATGCGACTCGTCGGGCGAGAACGCGGCGTCCCACACCCACCAACTGTGCCCTTCCAATACCTGAAGCTGGCGACCCGTGGCCACTTCCCATAGCCGGGCGGTATTGTCGAACGAGGTGGTCAGCAAACGCGTCCCGTCGCGCGAGTAAGCGATGCTCGTCACGGCGTCGGTATGTCCCTGCAGCACCGTGACGGCGCGGGCCGAGGCGACGTCCCAAATGCGCACGTACGCTTGCTTGTCGTCGCTGCCCGTCGCGACTTGATTCGCGGTGGGCGAGAAGGCGACCGCTTGGACGTAATGGCTGCCATGGGGTAAGTCGATCGCGCTGCCGTCCGCGACATTCCAGACGCGCGCGTTGCCGTTCCATCCACCGGTGACAAACCGTTTGCCATCGGGAGCGAAGGCGAGTGCATCGACCGGTACGCCAACGTCGTAATTGTGGATGCTTTGCGTGCAGATGTGCATCAATCGGCCCCACTCCCAGTTTCGTAACTCCGGCTTGCAGCCTTGCAACAAATCGCGGGCATGTCCAAAGGCATTCTCATCGATTTTGGCGGCGGCCAGGCCAATCAGCGCGACATAGGCTTCGTATTCCGCCTTGTTCTTTTCCAACGTGGCAATCTCCTCTTGCCGCACGGCTTCGGCGCGTTCCTGTTTAGCGATCTCTTCCTGACGCAACGCCTCTTCCTCCGCCCGGCGGGCGTTATCGCGTTCGGTCTTGGCGACCGCTTCCGCCGATCGAGCCTCCTCTTCGGCGACAACCGCCAGATCCCGCTGCTCCTTGGCGATGTCTTCCTGACGCGTGGCTTCCCTGGCGGACGCGTCGGCCAAATCACGCTGCTGATCCGCCTCGCGTTTTAAGGAATACATCACGGTCGATACGACGATCGCTGAGACAAAACCGATGGTCGCCATGCCGACGACCACGCGTTTGAGTTGTTGGGCGCGGTGGTGTCGCGCTTCACGTTCGCGTCGAGCCGTATCGATTTGAGTGGCGAGCTCCGCGTGTTCGGGATTGTCTCGTTCGAGCAGCGACGTGCCGAGGTCAAAATCGCCCTTGCGCAAAGCACTCGCGGCATAGGCGAGCTTGGCCTGCGAGATCCCTTGCCTCGCGCGGGTATTTCCCTCCCACAGTGCATAGGCCTCCTCGAAGCCAAAGACCGCTCGCGAGTAGTCTTCATAACGGTCGGCCTGCTGGGCTTTGTAAAGCTCGTCTGCGGCCCGCACCGACATCGTGATGCTTTCCGAGTGGTCTTGGTAGCCGCGAATCGCCGCTTGAAAATCCTGGACCGTGGCATAGCGATCCTCCACCTTCGTGGCCATCGCCTTCAGAGCGATGTCGACCAACTCTCCTTTCTTGTCGGTGGGGACAATCTCGTTCTTCGCGGCGGCGAACAGACACTTCATGACATCCTTACCGCGATGGGGCGGCGTGCCCGTGACGATCTCGTACAAGATCGCACCCAACAAATAGATGTCGCTGGCCGGCCCCATCTTGTCGAACGGCCCGGTCGCCATCTCGGGAGCCATATAGGCGGGCGTGCCGCCCATTGTGGCCGACGGGGTGATGCTGCGGGATTTTTCAAAGGCTCCAAACGGCAAGGCCAAACCCCAATCCATCACCAGGACTTCGCCGAAGTCGCCCAGCATGGTGTTTTCGGGTTTCAAATCGCGATGAATGATCCCACGCGAATGACCAAAGGCGACGGCGTCACAGGCACGCAGCAGGATTTCAATATTCTCACTCAGACTCTTCTTCCCAATACAGTCGTCCCAAGGCGTCCCTTTGACGCACTTCATGGCGTAGAAGAGCGCCCCCGATTCATTGGTTCCCAAATCGTAGATTGGCACGATATTGGGATGGTCGAGATCGCCGGTGATGACCGCTTCGGCGAGGAATTTATTGCGCTGCCCTTGGTCCTTCGCCATATTGGGCTTCAGCATCTTGATCGCGACCGTGCGATCAATCGAAGCTTGGCGACCAGCGTAGACCACGCCCATCCCGCCTTCGCCCAGCTTCTTCACCAAGTCGTAGTCGGCGTTGGCAGTAAAGGGATCGTTGCTGGCGACCTCCCGAAAGGCCCGACGTTGAACGACCAGCGTTTGGTTGGACGACTTGGGCGGTTCGTCACGCCCTTTGATCGTCATTCTCGGGCTCGCGCCCGCGTTCTGATCGCCACCCCACAGTTGGTTCATCGCTTGCGGATTGTCGGCGGCCGAACTGGAATCGAACGTCTGGGCAAATCGGCGTTCGGCCACCGTCCCCGGGTCCTGGTCGGAACTCTCACCCGACTGAATCGTGGCCATGTAGTTGCGTTCCGCGACCGTTCCTTCACCGGGGTGAGCTGGTGGCAGGTTGGCCAAATCGATCGTTTGCCCACCTTGCAAATCCGATACCGTACCCGGCTTGGGCAAGGGAGAGGAAACGTTGGAAGCATCTACGGTTTGATTCAACACGCGATCGTCATTGAGCAGCCGAGACGACATGTCGACGGAGTCCGAATCGAGCGCAGCGGGTAGCGCGTTCGTATCCACCGTCTGCATGTAATTGCGATCGGGAGCCGCGGGATCGATCGGCGGCACCGCATCCACGGTCTCCAAGATTGGTTTCTTCGTCGGTTCGCTCGGCAGCGTGCTCGTATCGACAGAATCAGTGTCCTGTGCGGCTGGCAGCGAACCCACGTCGACCGTCTGCAAATAACCTCGGTCTGGCGCGGTCGACGGTTGATCGGGAGCTAATTTCGCGTGACACTTCGGACATTGGCCCGACTCGATTTCGACTTCCGTCAGCAACGTTTGACAAACCGGGCAATTGTTCATAGCAACCAAGCTGTGTAAGACGGGTGACGGGTAGGTAAACCGCTGCATTCCCATGAACCGAGGGTTGGGATTCGTTACGGAGGACGCTCCCGTCCATGGCCCACTTCGATCGTTAACGCCTTGGAGACAACAACTTGGAACGATCCGGCGCGGTTCAAGGTTCAATTATCATCCGAATTGGTATCTAGGTCAAACAACCGAAGTAGAAGCCAGCGCCAGTTACTTGGCCGCTCGACGCTGTGGACGAAGGCGTTAGCGCCAATCTTGATGCCAGAGTATTCGGCGTCGCGCCGCCCGTTCAAAATCGCTCATGACGGAAGCCCATCGGCGGGGTCTTGGCATCATCCGCTCCGTGGGGACTTTGCCGACGTTAACGATTACCATCGTCGGCTCGTCAAACTGTGACGCCTTTCACACTCGTGGGCATCGTCCCTGGTTGGATTGTGCCGATTTCCGTAAACGCTTCGTCTAGGTATGCCGATTCGAGAACAAACGATTGAGCGCGGTTGGCGAATGGATTGCCAAACGCAACGGCAGGCAACACGGAAGTGATGATGC
The DNA here is from genome assembly GCA_041746275.1 of Pirellulaceae bacterium. Lineage (GTDB taxonomy): Bacteria > Planctomycetota > Planctomycetia > Pirellulales > Pirellulaceae. The sequence goes on from JBGTHH010001190.1 coordinate 11,119, forward strand.
ATCTTTCACGAGTAACATCTCTGTTAATTCTTGCCGGTTTGTCGCACCTGTCCGGTTGTGCGGATTCTGCCACCAGCGTGGAGGTCGCTTCCGATCCGCCGCGGTCGTCAGTTAAGTCAAGTCAGGTGGTGGTGGTCGCGAATCATCACGAAACGATCACAACCAGTCAACGAACGGTCGTGCGTGGACAATCCCCAGCGTGGTCGCCGCCACAGTCGTCCGAGGCGTCTACGCGACGGTTGCCGCTGCCCTATCCGAGCACTGCTCCCACGCCGACGCTGGCACGCCTACCCCGCGTGACGCCGTCCCCTTCGACCAGCGCGCGTACTTATCCAATTGATTTGACCCAGACGCCTCGGCCCGGCGCGGCCCCAGCGATGTCTCTCGTGCCCCCGATCGTGACTCCAACATCCGATGACAAGGAAACGGAGCCCGCGTCGCTGGTGCCCCAGAAGCGAAATTTGGCGGCGAAGCCCGCGAAGCCACTTCTGCCGTCGCTAAGTCAGCGTGTGTCGGCAGGCACTCCGCCCCATCCGGCGTGGCTGGCGGTGGGAGCTCCGTTTTTGGCGGTGTCGCAGCGGGCGGATGCGATCGTCGATCAAGGCTTCTCGCTCGCCGAAAAGGGAGCGTTCTATTCGGCTCGCACCGAGTTCCATCAAGCCCTGCGATCGGTAGCTCAAGCACTCGACGCCCACTACGGCGGCAATCATCACAGTGCCGCTTTGGCGGCGGGCTGGAACGCTTTGACCGAGGCCGACGACTTTTCGGTTCACGGACCACGCGGCACGGTCGTCGCGGTCGCCTCGCTGGTCGATGCACATCAGACCGAGCTATTGAAACCGTACGCCCTGGACGACGTCTCGCCGGTCGTGGCGATGCAATACTACTTCGTCTACGCCCAGGAGCAGCTCGTCGTGGCCAGCGGTCAGGCTCCGGTGGCGGCCCGGGCGATGTATGGGTTGGGCAAGACGCACATGGTGCTCAGCGAGAAGACTCCCACCGCCGCACGTTTGCACGCCCCCAAGGCCATGGCATTCCATCAGGCGGCCGTCATCACCGACCCGACCAACTATCTGGCCGCCAATGAATTAGGAGTCCTACTGGCTCGCTCCGGCAAGCTGGAAGCGGCGCGTCACGTGCTGCAACACTCCGTCGGCATTTACCCACTGCCCGAGACCTGGCAGAACTTGTCCGTCGTGCATCAACGACTGGGCGAAACCCAATACGCAATGCAAGCCATGGAGCGTTGGCAACTGGCAAACCAAAGCCGGCTGCAATCCGGTGCCCAAGCGGCTCCGAGCTCGAATCACTTGGTCGAGTGGGTGCCTCCGCAAGCCTTCATAGTTGGACAAACGGATCTACCCTCGGCGACTCAACCGCAGATTGCGCCACTTCAGCCGATCGAACAAGCGCAGAAGCCCGCGAGATTTCGTTGGTGGTAATTTGGTGGCCCGCAGCCATCGGGAGCAAGGATGTGAAGTGATGAGCAAGCTATCGTCCATTCGCCTAACTTCGATTCGCATGATCTGCGCGCTGGGACTCCTGACCGCGATGGCGGCTCTGTGGGTTGCCGATTATCGCGGCGGATTACGCGTGAACAACGGCGGAGAAGGTTTCCAGCTTGGGCCGAGCGTCAGCAGAGTGACCAATGACATTTCCACAAGCCAGCGACTGGTGTCATCGCCTCCGTTGGTTGTCGAGTTGACGCGGTTTCAGGGACCTCCGTCTCACGTGCAACTCTGTCAAGCCACGCATGGTGTTCTGGAAGGCGTCGATTGTGACGGCTGCGCCCCGGGCTGCGGCGAGGCACACTGGGGAGCCAGCCGTCCGATTCCTTGGGAAGTGTTCGCGCAGGGCGAGTACATTGGGCCCGCGCGGGGGCAACACGTCCAGGATTACTACCTGCGTGTGGACGATATCCTGGAGGTCGTCTACTGGTTCACGCTGGAAGCCCGCGACGAGGCTTATCGCTTCGAAGTCGGCGACGAGATCATGGTCGAGTCGCTGTCCGACGCGACCTTGAATCGCGGTGATCTGAATCAAGGACGCGGCCTCGTAATCCAGCCCGACGGCACCATCACCGTACGCTTGCTGGGCCAGATCCCCGCCGCGGGACGTACCGTGGATGAATTGCGGCAGAATCTGGAAGAGCGTTATCTGGAATATTACAAGGTCCCGTCCATCACCGTCACGCCGCTCAAGACGAACGCGCGGTTGGAAGCGCTCCGCTCGGCAATTGATGCGCGTTTTGGTACCGGTGGTCAATTGCGACGAGTTCGCATCGCACCGGAAGGAACCATCCAATTGCCAGGGATCGGCTCAACCCAAGCGAATGGTTTGACGATGTCGGAACTCGAGCGGGAGATTGAGGAGCGTTATATCACCGAAGTGGGCCCCGGTGTGAATGTCACCGTGTCGCTCGCCGAGCGCGCTCCGCGATTTGTCTACGTGATTGGCGAAGTGGCGCGACCCGGTCAGTATCCTTTGCTGCAGCCGACGACGGCGATTCAAGCGTTGACGCTGGCTGGCAGTTGGAACAACGGAGCCAATCTTCGCGAGGTGGTTATCTTGCGTCGCAAGGAGGACTGGCGTTTAATGGCGACGAAGCTCGATTTGCGGGGAGCCTTGTTGGGCAAACGGCCCTGTCCGGCCGACGAGATTTGGCTCCGCGATTCGGACATTGTGGTGGTGCCTAAGAGCCCCATCCTGCTGATCGATGACTTCATCAACTTGGTGTTCGTACGAGGTATCTATGGCGTCGTGCCGTTCCAAGGAGTCTCCATTAATTTCGCAGGTGCCACCTCTCTCTGACGTAATGTTCCACCTCGATCATGAACAACTCGCGCATCGCTGATATTTTTGACGAGCTGGGTGATTTGCTGGAGTTTCAAGGCTCCAATCCGTTCCGGGTTCGCGCGTACCGCACGGCGGCGCGCGTGATTCGCGATTTGCCCGAACCGGTGTCGGCGGTCCTGGCCGATCCACAGCGGAAGCTGACCGATCTGGAAGGGATCGGCGCGGACTTGGCGGCGAAGATCGAGACCCTGGTCGAAACGGGCGAACTTCCCCAGCTTCAAGAACTGCTGGCCCAAGTCCCGGCCACGGTTTTGGACATCATGCGTGTGCCCGGCTTGGGACCCAAAAAGGCCGCCTTGCTCTACAAGGAACTGGGGATTGCCAATCTATCGCAACTCCAGGCGGCTTGCGAAGCGGGACAGGTGCGGCAATTGAAGGGCTTCGCCGCCAAGACCGAACAGGCCATCTTGCACGGCATCCGGATCGCCGCCGCAGCCAACGAACGCGTGTACTGGGCCGGAGCGGACGAGGTGGCTCAGGAGGTGCGGCAACATCTGGAAACCTGCCCGAGCATTCAACAACTCGAATTCGCCGGCAGCTACCGACGCGGTAAGGAAACGGTCGGTGATCTGGATGTGCTGGTCGTGTCCAGCGACGTCGAGGAGGTGATGAATCGCTTCGCAACGCTTCCCGACCTCGGAGACCTGATCGCTCGCGGCGAAACCAAGATGTCGATTCGCACGCACAAGGGACTGCAAATCGATCTGCGGGTGGTGCCCGCCGAGTCGTTTGGCGCAGCCCTGCAGTACTTCACGGGCTCGAAGGAACATAACGTCATCGTCCGCGGCTTGGCGAAGCAACGCGGCTTGAAGATCAACGAGTACGGAGTCTATCGCGTCGACGGTGAACAGGAGCAATACATCGCGGGAGCCACCGAAGCGGAGGTCTATGCCACGCTGGACTTGCCGCTCTTTCCCCCCGAGCTGCGCGAGGCACGTCGCGAATTCGCTTGGGCCGACGCCGGTGAGCTGCCCGAGTTGGTCTCCGTCGACGATATTCGTGGTGACTTGCACATGCATACCACGGCCACCGATGGTCAGGGCACGCTGCTCGAGATGGTGACTGCCGCGCACGCGCGGGGCTTGAGCTACATCGCGATTACCGATCACTCACAGCGTGTGTCGATGGCACGGGGTCTGGATTCCCAACGGTTGCTCGCACAGTGGGCCGAGATTGATGAACTGAATGCCCGTGGGCAAGTGAAAGTCACGGTCCTCAAAGGGATCGAGTGCGACATCCTGGAGAAGGGCGGGATGGACCTGCCGGACGACGTGCTGGCTCAAGCCGATTGGGTCTTGGCCAGCGTGCATTACGGACAACAGCAATCGCGGGAGCAGATCACGCGGCGCATCTTGGAAGCGATCGAGAATCCCTATGTGACGGCCATCGCGCATCCAACGGGGCGGTTGATCAATCGGCGAGAGGCGTATGAAGTCGATCTCGAAGCGGTCTTCGTGGCCGCCGCTAAGCACGGCAAGCTGCTCGAACTAAATGCGAATCCCGCGCGGTTGGATTTGAACGACGTCTATTGTGCGGCCGCCAAGACTCACGGCATCCCCGTCGTGATCAACACCGATGCACACAGCACCGAAGGGTTGGGCTGCATGCGCTATGGCGTGCTCCAGGCCCGTCGCGCCGGACTGACCGCCCACGACGTCGCCAATACCCGAACGTTGAAGCAGTTCCGCAAACTGATCGCACGTCCGTAACGACGATGAGGAACGGTC
>JBGTHH010001191.1:0-3375 GCA_041746275.1 Pirellulaceae bacterium
TGTGATGTGATTGTAAGAGTTCCTCCGCGAACTCCGCTTACACTTTGTCCGCGGTCGGACAAACGAAGCCTTCGCGATACTCGCGCGAAACGAGCGCCGTGGCCTCGGGCGAATCCGGGAAGATTTCGCGCTCGGGATCAAACTTCAACAGCGGTCCCAGCGAGATCGGATACTTGGCCAAATCCACCTTGTTATCCACCAGATGCTGCAGCGTGCGATCCAGCGTCGCGACGTTGTCGTCCAGGCTCTTGATGCTCGACAACACTTGTCGAGCCACATCGACCGAGACGGTATGATGCTCGCCGAGATAGTACGAGATATTGCCGAGGTGGCTGACAGCGGCCGACAGATGGCCCTCCCGCACATCGGCGTGCAGGATCTTCGGGTCGCGTTGCACACAGGCATCGAGGAAGTTGCCGAAGTGATCGCCATCTCCCTTGAATTCCTTAATCACGTTCATGTCCTTGTCGTACGCGATGCAGTGCGAATAAGTACGTTGCACCAGGTAGCCCTCCGAACCGTAGAACACGACACCGATCTTGTTGTCCTTGGTGCTTTGGAACAACTTATTCAGCTCATGGTCGGCCGAGTTCGCGACGTCCAAACCCCGTGTCTCAAAGACCATGCACTTGTCGCCGTAGTCGTAGATCGAGACTTCGGTGTTCGCCGTGTCCCCGGCATCGATGTAGCTCGGATCGTTGCGCTCCGCCTGATATCCGAGTCGTCCGCCGTAGCTAATCACGCTGACCGGATGCCGATCGATACCGAGTCCCCAACGCGCGATGTCGGTTTGATGAGGTCCTTGATTGCCGAGGTCCCCGTTGCCATAGAGGCGCTGCCAATGCCAATCGTAGTGGAAGCGACTGCGCGTCACACGCGGATCGGTGTATGGAGCGGGTCCACTCCAGAAGTTAAAGTCGACGGACGACGGTACTTCATAATCGCCCTTGGGTCCAATCGACTTCCGACGTTTGTAGCAGAGCCCGCGTGCGAAATTGACGTCGCCGATACCGCCGCTGGCGATGAAGGCCATCGCATCGCGACACGCCGCCGTCGACCGGCATTGTGTTCCCACTTGGCAGATTCGATCGTACTTCTTGGCCGCGGCGATCAAGGCCGTGCCTTCGGCGATGTTGTGAGAAACGGGCTTTTCAATGTAGGTATCCTTCCCCGCCTGCATGGCCCAGATGCCACACAAGGCATGCCAATGGTTGGGCGTCGCCGTGCTGATGGCGTCGACCGCTTTGTCATCAAAGGCCTGCCGCATGTCGAGCACCAGTTGCGGCCGTTTCCCCTGCTGCTTCTCGATGGCATTGCAACGAGCGTGCCCTTGCTTCTCGTCCACATCCACGATGTACAAGATTTCGGTGCGCGGGTCCTTCAACCAAGCGGCGATGTGCTCGCTTCCCCGACTGCCAGCTCCCACGACGGCCAGGCCGATTTTTTCATTGGGAGATTGGGCTCGACTAACATAAGGGGCGACGGTTAACGCGGCCGTGGCCGCCAAGCTGCTTTGAACAAAGTTACGACGGGTGATTTTCGACACGACTTGGACTCCTTCGATCAGTAGACGGAGAGGTTCGTTGATTGTTTCCAAATTGAATCCCAATAGGTACGCTCTTACCTGACTCCTAATTTACTGTCTAGCCGCTCACTTACCCAGCACTTGCGGCGACTTTTCGGCAGATTTTCTGACTTCCCCTTGGTCACCACGTCAAATCGCTGATCGAATGGTGGGGGCGAATGGGGGCTGGCTCGAATCGAACTGGCGTTGCAAAATGTCTGGCTTATTCGTTCGATCGATCAGCCTGGAGCCGCGAGATGCAATATCGTTACCTGGGAAGGACTGGGGTCAAGGTTTCGCCCATTTGTTTGGGGACCATGATGTTCGGCGGACCGACCGATGAGGCCGCTTCGGCCGAGATCATCCATCAGGCGCTGGATCTGGGGATCAACTTCATCGACACGGCGGATATGTACAGTCGCGGAGAGTCGGAACGGGTGGTTGGCCGAGCCCTAGCGGATCGTCGCCAGCACGTGGTCTTGGCGACCAAGGGACGAGCCCCCATGGGGGACGGGCCAAATGAACAGGGTTCGTCGCGGCTGCATCTGATGGACGCACTGCACGCCAGTTTGCAGCGTCTGGGGACCGACCATATCGACATTTACTATGCGCATACGCCGGACTACAACACGCCGATCGACGAGACGTTGCGAGCCATGGACGACATGGTACGCAGCGGCAAAGTGCGTTACATCGCCTGCTCGAACTACCGGGCGTGGCGATTGTGCGAGGCACTCTGGACCAGCGACAAGTTGAACCTGAATCGCTTTTGTTGCGTGCAGCCACTGTACAACATCGTTAACCGCGATATCGAGGTCGAGCTGCTGCCGCTCTGTCAGGAGCACAAACTGGGAGTCGTCACTTACAGTCCGTTGGCGCGAGGCATCCTGACGGGCAAATACAAACCGGGCGAACAACCACCGGAGGGAACGCGGGCCTCGCGGAAGGATTCGCGGATGCTGCAAGCCGAATGGCGCGAGGCGAGTCTCGAAGTCGCGGCTCAACTGACCGCCTACTGTGATCAGCGCGGAGTCTCGACCAGCCAGTTCGCGTTGGCTTGGTGCCTCGCCAATCCGATCGTTAGCTCCGTTATCGTCGGGCCGCGGACGATGGACCAGTTCACCGACAATATCGCTTGCCTGGATCTGCCGATGACGCAGCAGGACGAGGAATTGGTCGACCGTCTGGTGCCACCGGGTGAACACAGCGGCAAAGGCTTTCAGGACACCGCCTATCCCATCACGGGGCGCGGCAGGCCATAGCGGTTATTCGGCGCGTTTGTTATCGTGGTGCGATTCGATTCCACGGCAGGATCATGAAGTACGCGATCATCATTCCCGACGGCTGTGCCGACGAGCCTCAAGCTGCGTTGCACGGTCAGACTCCGCTCCAGGCAGCGCACGTTCCCGCGATGGACGATATCGCCGCGCAGGGCGTTGTGGGCCGCGCGAACAACGTGCCCGCGCACTTGCCGCCCGGTTCGGACGTGGCGAACCTGAGCTTGCTGGGCTACGATCCGAATGTGAACTTCACGGGCCGCGCGCCGCTGGAAGCCGCCGCTCAAGGCATCGCTCTGGGCTCCGAGGACTGGGCCATTCGTTGCAACCTGGTAACGGTCGAACAGCAAATCATGCGCGACTTCACGGCGGGACATGTCTCGACCGACGAAGCGACAGCGCTGCTCCGCTCGGCGCAACAAACGCTGGCCGACGACACGCTCGAGTTCGTGCCGGGGGTGAGCTACCGAAATCTGTTGTTGTATCGAGGTGCCACTCGTCCCGCTCCGTTCAGTCGCGATACGCGCACCACGC
>JBGTHH010001192.1:0-3017 GCA_041746275.1 Pirellulaceae bacterium
TCCGTAGCGAGGGCTTTGAATGGATCGACTGCATGAATCGCGGGGATAGCGTGCTCTGTTACTTACGCAAGGCCAAGGATCCAGGCGATTTTGTGGTGGTCTGTTGTAACCTGACTCCCGTGGTGCGGCAGGGCTATCGCATTGGGGTGCCGCTGGACGGTTGGTACGACGAGATTTTCAACAGCGATTCGCAGCACTATGGCGGCAGCAATGTTGGCAACCATCCGGGAGTTTCCGCGGAGCGTCACGCGGCACAGGGCCGACCCTTGTCCGTCAAGTTGACACTCCCACCGCTGGCTGTCGTGGTGCTCAAACCGGGAACCACGTTGAAAACCACTGCCACACCGTAACGGATTCGGCATCACTTACCGATGGCGTAAAGTGCCTCGAACGTCCTGATGTAGAGCCGTCCTTGAGACACGGCGGGCGAAGCGGAAATCGATTCGCCCAGATCGTTTTGAGCGACGATTTCAAACTTCCGTCCCGCCTTGACCACCGTGATCACTCCGTTGCGAGCCGTGAGATAGACATTTCCGGCGGCGTACAACGGCGAGGCGCGATGACGATCGCGCGTGGTGCGTTCCTGATACAGTTCGTCACCCGTTACCGCGTCGACACAGATCAGATTGCCGTTCTCACGGCAGAGATAGACTAATCCCTCGTGATAGAGAGGTGACGGCACGTCGGGCGTATCGCTCGGTCGCCGCCAATGGAAGGCGTTATCTTTCTCCGAAATGTCGCCGGTGCTCTCCGGTCGAATCGCCAGCACGGGCCCATTCTTCGCCGACGGGACAATGACCATGCCGGGAACGGCCAAGGGCGAGGCGACGAAACGCAAAGTGGGATGGTAGCTGGCCCCCTGCGGATTGAGTGTACATCGCCATAACTCGCCGCCGTCGGACAGCCGATGTGCCATGACATAGTCCCCACCATGCGTGACCAGGAACTCGCGATCGTTGTCGCGATAAAGCATGGGCGAGGCATAGGAATGTTCGTTCTCCTTGGAGGCACCGGTGATCCGCGCCTGCTTCCAGACTTCGCTGCCGGTCGCGGCCTCGAGACACACCACCAGCGCTTCGCGCGTGGCTGGATCACCTTCTCCATGGATGAATTGAAAATAGAGTCGACCTTGATCGAGAACTGGAGTGCTGGTCATGCCAAAGGCGATGTTGAACGGTCCATAGCGATCCTGCAAGTTAAAGCGATAGACTTCGTCACCGTCGAGCGTATAACAGCCGAGCGAGCCATTCGCCATGACGGTCCACACATGCTGGCCATCGGTGCTGCAAGAAGGCGAGGCGGAGTTTCCCTCGTCCCCGCGCACGTCCTTGTTGCCGGTGGCGATCGTGCGCCGCCAAAGCTCGCGACCCTCGGTGCTGACGCATAGCAACAAAAGATCACCACCGTCGACACTGGTGACGAAGATGCGATCGTTCCAGATGATCGGCGTCGATCCGGCCGGGCCCGGCATGGGGAGCCGCCACGCGATGTTCTCGGTTTTACTCCAGCGCGTCGGCACCTCTGACTCGTCACTGACACCGTCCAGCCGTTCGCCGCGCCACTGTGGCCAGTTCGCGGCCGTCGCTTGGGTCAACAACACGACGAGCGAGAGGGCGGGCAGGATTCCAAGCAAATTCTTGAGCATCGTGGTACCTCGGCGGGCTAAGGTTGAAGGAGTGGTCCCAAGTTTCGCTGATGGCGTGGGAACGGTCAAGCGCGAGGCGCGTTTGAACTGGACGTTGCATGGCACAGCCAGAGTGCCGTAGCTAGAATCGAACAGCAAGACCATCTTGGCGCAGGCACATGAAAATCACCTCCATTCCGCAAATCTACCGCAACGTCAAACGCTGGACCGAGATCATTTCGGTACTCAGCAAGTACGGTCTGGCTGACTGGATCAGTCGCTTCAAGCTGGAATTCCTCAAGGATGCCTTGAAGGCGAGCGATGGTGAGGCGATCGCGCGGCATACGGCGGAAGCGCGCATTCGCTTGGCGCTAACCGAACTAGGTCCCACGTTCATCAAGCTGGGGCAGTTACTGAGCACTCGGCCCGATATGGTGGGAGTTCGCCTCGCCAATGAGCTTCAACAACTGCAAACCAATGTCCCCGCCGACCCCGCCGATCGCATCCGACTGCTCGTCGCCGAGGAATTGGGCCAGCCGATCGAAGAGTTGTTCGATCGCTTCGACGATCAATCGATGGCTTCGGCTTCTATCGGGCAGGTTCATGCGGCACGGCTTTCGTCCGGCGAGGAAGTCGTGGTCAAGGTGCAGCATCTGGGCATTGAACATACCGTGCGCGAAGACCTGGATGTATTGGGAGGACTCGCCCAACTGGCGGAAATGATCCCGGAATTCAGACCCTATCGGCCCGTTGCGACCGTCGCCGAGATGGCTCGGACATTGCGTCGCGAACTCGATTTCGGTCGCGAGGAACGCAATCTTCATCAGTTTGAATTGCTCCTCACGGATAACCCCCATGTCCGAGTGCCGCGGCCCATCACGGAGCTATGTACGTCACGCGTGCTGACGATGGAGCGAATCGACGGTGTTAAACTGGAAAACACCTCGCAACTGATCGCCGCGGGGATTGATCTGGCCGAAGTCGCGAGGCGCGGCGCGGAGTTGTATCTGGAGATGATTTTCACGCATGGCTTCTATCATGCCGACCCGCATCCCGGCAACATCGTCCTGCTGCCCAACAATGTTATCGGCTTGCTGGACTTCGGGATGGTGGGCCGGTTGGACGAACGGTTGCGTGAAGACATCGAAGAGATGTTGCTGGCGATTGTGAACCAGGATGTCTCGATCTTGACATCGCTCATCAAGAAAGTGGGTACGCCACCGCCGGAACTGGACGAAGGGGCGTTGGCCATCGATATCGCCGATTTCGTAGGCCATTACGCCACGCAATCCCTCGATCAGTTTGACTTGGGCGGGGCGCTCACCGATATGACGCAAATCATTCACTCGCACCGCATCACGCTGCCGCCCCAAGTGGCGTTGCTGATCAAGAC
>JBGTHH010001193.1:0-5023 GCA_041746275.1 Pirellulaceae bacterium
CGACGTCCTGGGCCGCCTGCCCAAAGAGCTGCGCGGCGTAGAGATTTCCCAAGGAATACGTGGGGAAATAGCCCATCAAGCCGGCACTCCAATGCACGTCCTGCAAAACACCATTCGCGTTGTTGGGCGGTTCAATCCCCAAATAGTCGCGATACTTCGCGTTCCAAGCCTCGGGAAGATCCGCGATCGGCAAGGAGTCGTTAAGTAGGGCTTGTTCGAGCTCGAAGCGAATGATGATGTGCAAGTTGTAGGTCGCTTCATCCGCTTCGACGCGAATCAAGGAAGGTCGGACGTCGTTGACGGCGAAGTAGAGGTCGGCCAGTTCCACGTCGCTCCAGGCTTCCGGAAACGCCTGTTGGGCTAGTGGGAAAAAATGACGCCAGAAGGACAAGCCGCGTCCGACCAAGTTCTCCCACATGCGCGATTGCGATTCGTGAATACCCAGCGACACAAAACTGCCGGGAGGCAAGCCGTAATACTCGTTACGCAGACCTTGGTCGTAAATGCCATGGCCGGCTTCATGCAAGATGCTAAAGAATCCACTGGGAAAGAAGTGTTCGTCGTAACGAGTGGTCAGTCGGCAATCATCGGGCCCGACGCCGCAGCAGAACGGATGCGCGGTTACATCCAGCCGCCCGCGTTGAAAGTCAAAGCCAATGGCCGACGCGACCCGTGTTCCCCAGGTCTCTTGAGCGGCGCGCGGAAACGTCCGCTGAAGAATACCCAGATCGGGTCGGCGCGAACTCTCCGCGATCGCCGCCACCAACGGCACCAATTCCTGCCGTAGCGCTTCGAGCACTTGCGCGATGTGGGCGGTCGTCTCGCCCGGTTCGTAATCGTCAAGCAAGGCATCGTAGCGACATTCGGCGTAGCCAACCGCATCGGCCTGCTGCCGCTTGAGGGAGATTGTCTTCTCCAAAAGCGGTGCAAACGTGGCGAAGTCATTGTTCTTGCGGGCGACCACCCACGCCTGCTGCCCCAGCACCGCGGTTCGAGCCAGTTCCTCGACCAACGACGTGGGCAACTTGGTCAACTTGTCGAACTCGCGCCGCAGTTGCCGAATGGTAGTCCCCGCGACGCTATGCGGCTCGCGAGCCAGTTCGCTCTCGCTCAGTTCGGCCAGCCACTCGCCGAGTCGCGGATCCGTCTTACGGCGATGAATCAGCGCGGACAGGTAAGTGATTTGGTCAGCGCGGTAGGCTCCCGCTGCGGGAGGCATTTTGGTGCGTTCGTCCCACCCCAACAATTCCTCCACCGATTGCAGCAATGCCGTCTCGCGCGCGTGAGCACAAAGTTGATCAAAGACAGCCGACGACATGAGCGCGCATCCTGAGGTATTCGGTGAGTGTCCAATATTCTATTGAACGCCGAGATTTTTTTCGATTTCGCGTGCCTGCCGGGAAACACCGGTCGAGTCTCCTGGCACGAAAAGGGAACGGAAGTTTTCCTTCCACTCAGGGCCATCTTCGGCGGGGTCTTTATCTTTACTTTTCCAGCCCAGACTCGCACAACCCGTGGTGATCGATAGCACCAGCAGTAAGATTACGATGCTTCGAGAGTAGGTGTACGGCATGATATCGCGTTCGTTGGGGCAGGAATCTCGGAAACGCGCGGATTTGTCCCAAAACACGGGCTCGCCGTCCAGACCAGTTGTCGGATTTGGCTCGACGTGTGACGATAAACCAGCACACTCCGATCGGAAGTGTCGCACGCTACCTTACCGAACGCCATAACGATGGGCACATGGATATGCAATTGGACGTACTCGTGATCGCTCCGCATCCGGATGATGCCGAACTGGGCATGGGCGGAGCGATCCTCAAGCTCCGCGATGAAGGCTTGTCGGTCGGTGTCTTGGATTTAACCGATGGCGAACCGACACCGCACGGCAGCCCGACGGTTCGCGCTCAAGAAACCGCGGCCGCCACGCAGGTTTTGGGACTCGACTGGCGTGAGAACCTGGGACTGCCCAATCGGTCGCTAGAGCCAACTCTGGCGGCTCGGCAGCAGTTGGCCGAAGTCATGCGTCGTGTGCGTCCCAGGTGGCTGTTCGCCCCTTATTGGATTGATGCCCACCCCGATCATGTCGCGGCGACGCAATTGATCGAAGCCGCGCGGTTCTGGGCGAAGCTGACCAAGACCGACATGGCGGGCCAGCCATTTCATCCCGAGCGGATTTTTAACTATTACTGCGTTCATCTCAAACAAGTGGCGCAACCGGCTTTTGTACTGGACATCAGCGACTATTGGGAACGCAAGCTCGAGTCCCTTCGCTGCTATCACAGCCAGTTCGTGGCCGGTCGATCTGCCGCGTCGCCCACATTTCTCGAACAACTGCGCGACGAAGCCGCCTTTTGGGGCAAGTCAATTGGTGCCCGTTACGGGGAACCGTTTGCATGTCGCGAACCCATCGGCTTGACCAGCCTCACCGGGCTCAAGTGACTCCCACCCGTGCTATCCGTTCGTTTCGTATCGAGCCCTGCGGCTTGCGGCCGATGGATGAAGCACTCCGTCCCCGAACTCGCTGACTCGCCAAGCGGTTAGACGAGTTGTTCTTCCGTGCTCGTGTCGCGAAAGCGGTAGCCGACCCCACGCACCGTCTCGATGACATCGGCGTGCACATCGAGCTTCTTTCGCAGGGCGCGAATATGCACGTCGATGGTTCGCTCCATCACGATCGTATCCTCACCCAGCGCCGCGTCGATTAATTCGGAACGTTGAAAGACTCGTCCGGGCTGCCGGATCAAGGTGTCGAGCAAGCGGAATTCGGTGCGGGTGAGCTCCAGGAAGCGTCCATCGGAGGTGACACGGTGCCGACTGCGATCGATCACGATCCCATGGCACGCCACAACGTCACCATCGGCGATATCGGGCTGGCGGCGGCGCAAGAGGGCTTTGATGCGTTCCAGCAACACTTTCACGCTGAAGGGCTTGGTCACATAGTCGTCCGCGCCCAGTGACAGTCCGACCAGTTCATCGAGCTCCTCCGACCTGGCGGTCAGAATCACGATCAACACATCACGCGTCGTGGCTTCGGCGCGCAGCCTGCGGCAGACATCCATCCCGTCGATCACGGGCAACATCACGTCGAGAATCACCAGATCGGGAGTCGCGATCCGCGCGCGATTTAAGCCATCCTGGCCATCATGGGCCAACGTGACATCGTAACCTTCATTACGAAGGTTATAGCCGAGCACCTCCGCCAGGGAGAGATCGTCTTCGATAATTAAAATGCGAGCCTTGGACATAGATCAAGACACCGATTAGGTGGAACTAGCCTCGAAGTGCCGGTGGCGCACAATGTCGCCGTCAACCAAGTACACGACATCTTCAGCGATGTTCGTGGCGTGGTCGCCGATGCGTTCGATGTGACGAGACGCTGAGAAACAATGCAGGCCGGGAACGACCATGTCGGGACGTTCCTGCATGAGGGCCTGCAGTTCATGAATGACTTCGACATTCAACTCGTCGATGGAATCGTCCATGGTCAGAATCCGTTTCGCCGCCTTGGCATCGAGATTCACAAAGGCATCCAAGCTGCCGCGCACCATCTGGGTCACCATCGAGACCATGCGTGTCAGCTTCTGCGGCACCGGGAAGTGCAAGTACTCGTCCAGCGACAGGGAACGTTCGGCGATGTTCACGGCTAAGTCGGCAATCCGTTCCAAGTCGTTGTTGATCTTCATCACCGAGGCAATGCGCCGCAGGTCGACCGCGACGGGTTGATGCAGGGCGAGGATTTTCAGACATTCCTCCTCGATGCGAACTTCGCGATGATCCACCACGGCATCCGATGCGATGACCTTTTCGGCCAGATCATAGCGCCGCTCGATTAGGGCCAATGCCGCTTGATCGATCATCTCCTCCACGACGGCCGAGATGGACAAGATGTCGTGGTAAACGGCTTCGAGATCGCGTTGTAGGTGTTTAGTCATGGTTATCCAAACTTGCCGGTGACATAGTCCTCGGTTTCCTTCTTCTGAGGACGAGTGAAGATATCGGTAGTCTGACCAACTTCGATGACGCGTCCTTGGTAGAAGAAAGCGGTTTGGTCCGACACGCGCGAGGCCTGTTGCATGTTGTGCGTGACGATCACGATCGTGTACTGTTCCTTCAGCTCAAAAATCAGATCCTCAATGCGGGCCGTCGACGCGGGATCGAGGGCCGAGCAGGGTTCGTCCATCAGCAAGACCTCGGGGCCCGTGGCAATGGCCCGGGCAATGCACAAGCGTTGCTGTTGACCGCCGCTCAGGCTCAGGGCCGGTTGACGCAGGCGATCCTTGACCTCTTCCCAAACCGCCGCTTTGCGAAGCGACCATTCGACGAGCTCGTCCAATTCGTGGCGATCCATTTTCAAATGCAGCCGTGGCCCAAACGCCACGTTGTCGGAGATCGATTTGGGGCATGGCTTCGGTTTCTGGAAAACCATTCCAACACGCCGCCGCAGGTCGACGGCGTCCGTCGTTTTGGACAGCACATCCAGATCGCCCAGTCGCAACGTGCCCTCCGCGTGGGCGTCGAGAACCATATCGTTCATGCGGTTCGTCCAGCGCAGGAGCGTGCTCTTGCCGCAACCGCTGGGACCGATCAAGGCCGTGACTTGTCGCTCGGGCACGTCGATCGTGATGTTGCTCAACGCTTGCACGGCTCCGTACCACGTGTTGAGCTTGTGATAACGAATCGCCACGTTCGTCGCCGGCGCGACGGAAGCCTGCGAATTGGTAACGGTCGCGAGACGATTCTCGGTGACGCCCTCTTCGTTTTTCACAGGTAAAGTTTCGGACATGTTACTCTGGCCTTCCAGGACTTTCATTTCGGTCGCCATGTCTAGGAGCGTATCTTCTGAAGTCGTTGCCGCACGATCACGGCCACAAAATTGAACAGGAACAAGACCGCGAGCAATACGATGATGCCACTCGCGGCGAGGGCGTGAAAATCTTTCTGCGGTCGTTGTGCCCAGTTGTAAATCTGCAGAGGCATGACCGTATAGTCGTCCATCAGATGGCCCGGGGCCGAGGCGATA
>JBGTHH010001194.1:0-1507 GCA_041746275.1 Pirellulaceae bacterium
CTTTGGAGACAACGTCGAGGATCGACTGGGGCACGTGGGTTATGCCATCTTCTATGTCTTTGGCGGAGTCGCGGCCAGCGCGACGCACTTACTGACGAATGCCGATTCGCCTATTCCCACAATTGGCGCGAGTGGTGCCATCGCGGGAGTGATGGGTGCGTATATGCTGCTCTATCCACGAGCCCAAGTGTTATCGCTGATTCCGATCTTCTTCATCATTCGCATCGTCGTGCTACCCGCTCCACTGTTTTTGGGATTCTGGTTTTTCATCCAGTTCTTCCAAGGAGCCATGGCGATCACCGCCACGCAAACGCAAGGTGTCGCATGGTGGGCACACATCGGCGGATTCGCCGCAGGTTTTGCCGTGGCCGCCGTCCTGCGCGGTGTCGGGGAGACGTCGCCCCCGGTGGACAACTTGCGATTCGACGCCGAAGCCGATTGAGCGGGCTTGTTCACCGCACAACCGCACAAACTTCTTTCCTTTGTCGCTTGACTCGCAGTATCTTAGTGTATAAAGTACACCATCAAACAATTTGGCGAGTGGAGTGGACATCATGACCAAGCTAACCGACATCTACCGAACGCCCTTGGCGCTGCTCACCGACCTCTATCAAATGACCATGGCTTACGGCTATTGGAAGACGAGCCGTGCGGAACAGGAGGCGGTGTTTCATCTGTTTTTCCGCAACAATCCGTTTGGTGGTGGCTACACCATCGCCGCGGGAGCCCAGTTCGTTCTGGATTACTTGGATGCTTTCCAATTTTCCACGGATGATCTTGAGTATCTCGCCGGATTGGAAGGCAACGACCGGCAACCGCTCTTCGAGCGAGCGTTTATTGAGTATTTGGCTCAACTTCGGTTGCGATGCGACGTGGATGCGGTTCCGGAAGGAACGATCGTCTTTCCGCATGAGCCGTTGATTCGCGTGCGGGGTCCGATCCTGCACTGTCAGATCCTGGAGACCGCGTTGCTGAATATGGTCAACTTTCAATCGCTCATCGCCACGAAGGCGGCACGGATTGTGGCCGCCACGGGTGGTGAACCGGTATTGGAGTTTGGCCTGCGGCGGGCGCAAGGTATCGACGGCGCGCTCGCGGCCAGCCGCGCCGCTTATATCGGTGGCTGCGCCGCCACGTCGAATGTGTTGGCGGGAAAGCTCTTCGGCATACCGGTGAAGGGGACGCACGCTCACAGTTGGGTGATGTCGTTCGACGATGAAGCATCCGCCTTCGAGAGCTATGCGACAGCGATGCCGAATAATTGTGTCTTTCTGGTCGATACCTACGACACGCTCGCTGGAGTTCAGAACGCGATTCAAGTCGGTCGCAAACTGCGGGAGAAGGGGCATGAAATGGTGGGCATTCGACTCGACTCCGGCGACTTGGCGTACCTCAGCATCGAGGCTCGTCGACTGCTCGACGAGGCGGGATTTCCCGATGCGGTCGTTGTCGCCAGTAACGATCTCGACGAAGGGATTATCACCAGCCTCAAGCAACAGGGGGCAAA
>JBGTHH010001195.1:0-3435 GCA_041746275.1 Pirellulaceae bacterium
CTACGCCCTGGAAATGCCGAACAAGTCGGAAATGGAACGCTTTCTCAAACAACTTGGAAAGGAGATCGGCGATGCCGTCTGAACGCAGAACACAGCGACCCTCGCCAGCTCCGACCCGCGGTACGGCAACGTCCGAGAGCGGCCATGAGTTCGACGCAATACTGGACTTGGCCCGGTCTTTGAACGACCTGCATCACAAGATGGTGGTCAATTGCGGGCCTCTGGTGAGAGACATGATTCGGAGCCGCACGCAGGATCAACAACAAATCGAACACATGCTCGACCGCCTCCTCGACTGTGCCTGCATTCCGGACGGCTTGGCGCTGTTTCGCGATCTCTGTCGGCATTATTTTTCGATCAACCCAGCCGCTACGGCCAGATATGTCCTCGCCTACCGCGAAATGTGGGACAGCGAAGAGTCTGGACAGGAGCAAGCGTCATGAAGCTGGAAACATTTTTCGAGAAGTTCGACCTCCTCGCCGATGCGCCCAATGCGGTGGCGAAGATGCGGAAGTTGGTAATGCAGCTTGCAGTACAGGGAAAGCTCGTTGAACGCAAAGAGAGCGATGGAAACGCTGCGGAGATTTTCTCCGACGGGCTCCCGCCCGAAGCGATATCCCGCCACGAGGTCGCCGAGAATTGGATTTGGATTCGCTTCGCAGCAGTCGGGAAGCAGCGCCTTGGCAAGATGCTCGATCAGAAAGGCAATCGAGGGGAGTTGAAGCCTTACCTTCGCAACACCAACGTGCAGTGGATGCGGTTTCAGCTCGATGACATCAAAGAACTCCGCCTGGAGACCGACGAGTTGGAGGAATTCCGGTTGTTGCCCGGCGATCTTCTCATATGCGAAGGCGGCGAGCCGGGACGTTGTGCAATTTGGCGAGACCCAGATTGCGAGATGTATTTTCAGAAGGCCATTCATCGAGTCCGTCCACGACAGGGGATCCTCGCCGAATACCTTGCCATCTGCCTCCAGGTGGACGCGCACAACGGAGTTCTCGCGAAACACTTCACCGGTGCAACCATTAAGCATTTCACCGGACGATCATTGAGCGAGTATTCGATCCCCCTTCCACCCCTAGCCGAGCAGAAGCGGATTGTGGCGAAGGTGGATGAGTTGATGGCGTTGTGTGATCGGCTGGAGGCGCAGCAGGAGGAACGGGAGACGCGGCACACTGCGCTCGCCCACGCGTCGCTGGCCCGCTTTGCCGACGCGCCCACTCCGGCCAACCTCGAATACCTCTTCCATTCATCATTCAGCATTCCTCCTTCATCCTTCCGAAAAACCATCCTCACCCTCGCCGTCCAAGGAAAACTCGTCCCCCAAGACCCCAACGACGAACCGGCGGAGACCGCGGTATTGCGGATTCAAGAGCAACGTGAACGTCTGATTGCAGCGAAGCACTTTCGGCGGTCACAGCTACCGGCCCCGCTAGATGAAAATCCTGTCGATATCCCGGAGTCTTGGGCGTGGACGCATCTGGGCAACGCGATGCTGAACGTGACCGATGGATTTCACAGCACTCCAAGAACAATCGAGTCCGGTGTTCGATATGTCACGGCGAAGCACGTCAAACCGGGACTGATCGATTTCGATTCATGCCTTTACGTGTCGCAGGAGGACTTCGAGGAAATCGCTTCGAAAACGCGCCCAAGAAAAGGTGATGTCCTTGTAGTCAATATCGGCGCTGGATGTGGTCTCGCATCGATCATCGAAGCAGATTTCGAGTTCGCATTTAAGAATGTAGCTATCCTCAACCGTCCCGATGACGTGGACCCGCAATTCCTCTTCAATTTTCTTATGTCGAAACGGGACGACATATTTGATGAGCGGACCAAGGGCGGAGCCCAACCGTTTTTGAGCTTGGGGTTGATTCGAGGAATTCCGTTTCCACTCCCACCTCTCGCCGAACAACGGCGGATCGTGGCGAAAGTGGAGCAACTGATGGCCTTGGTGGACGAGTTGGAAACGCAGCTCGCCGCCTCCCGTGCCACTGCCTCGGCATTGCTCGACGCGATCGTTCACGAATTGACCAGCGGCGGGGCGAATCATGCCGTTGATACTCGGAGCACGGGGACAGCCAGCCCGGTCTGTTCCCCGGTTCGTTGAAATCAAGAGCGTGTGCGATAGGCTACCTGGAGAGCTGGCTGTTCTCGGGCGTGGTCGCTCGGTCATGAATCATCCGGACTAATGCTTCGCAGCAGTTCGTCACCGACGTGGTTACTCGCCAATCACTTTGATCAAGACCCGTTTCGGTCGCCGTCCGTCAAACTCACCAAAGACCCTGGATACTATCTGGCCTTCACCGCTCGGGCATATTGAACGGGTAACATCGAAGCGGCCTTCTCGTCATCGAGCTTCAGGGCGGCGTGATACGGCCAATACGGATCACGCAGCATCTCCCTGGCCAGCATCACCAAGTCGGCGTGCTGATCCCGTACCGCTTCCTCGGCTTGTTGCGGGTCCGAAATCATCCAACCCACGGCGATCGGGATTTCGGCTTCACGTCGAATACGGCTGGCAATCGGGATCATGAAGCCCGGTCCCCAGGGAATCATCGAGATGTCCGGCGTGATGAAGCCCTGACTCACGTCGAGCAGGTCAAGCCCCGCTGACTTGAGTTGCCGCATGAGTTCGATCGACTCTTCCACCGTCACGCCGCCGTCGATCCAGTCCGTGACCGAGAGTCGGACCGTCAACGGCAAGCGTTCCGGCCAGACCTTGCGAACGGCGATAAACGTCTCCAGCAAGAACCGGATACGATTGTCGAAGCTGCCGCCGTAGTTATCGCTCCGCTTGTTGGCAAGCGGCGAGTAGAACTCATGAGCGAGGTAGCCGTGGGCGAAATGAAGCTCCAGCCACTCGAAGCCGGCCGCCAAGGCCCGTTGCGCGGCTGTGACGAAGTCATTCTGAACGCGGCCGATATCGTCGACCGACATGGCGACAGGCACCTTGGGAAGCGTGCCGCCAAAGGCCACGGCGGACGGAGCAATTGTCTCCCAGCCGCCCTTGTCGGAGTCGATATGATCATCGCCCTCCCACGGTTTGTTGGCGCTGGCCTTGCGCCCGGCATGGGCAAGCTGGATGCCGGGAACGGCCCCGTACTGCTTCAAGAAATGGGCGATCTTGGCGAAGGGCTGAACATGGTCGTCCAGATAGATGCCACTGTCGGCGGGACTGATCCGGCCTTCCGGTGAAACGGCCGTGGCCTCGACCATCACCAGACCGGCACCACCCACGGCCCGCGAGCCGAGATGAACGAAGTGCCAATCGTTCGGGAATCCGTTGTCCGACGAATACTGGCACATCGGCGAAACGGCGATGCGATTCCGCAGCACGACATCCTTCAGCCGAAACTCGTTGAACAGACTCGCCATTCCGCTGCTCCTGATGAAACCCCTGATCGCTTCGCCTGACTTCCAGGTTCAGAAAGG
>JBGTHH010001196.1:0-3139 GCA_041746275.1 Pirellulaceae bacterium
GCACTAGCGCATACACAGTTTAACCCCCAAAACGTTCTGCGGTAACGGCGGATTTCCACGCGATCTCGCAGAATGTCAGCCCCGGTTGGTGTTACGCCCTGCGCACGGATGGTGGCCGACTTGAAACACCAAGAGCTCCGATTGGGTAAGGTATACCAGTCAGAACGGTCCAGAGTCACACTTGTCTCGGAGGTGTTTCAGTGGTTGCGATTCGTCGAATTGGCTTTTTCGTTTGTTTGTTAGGGGTTTCCGTCGCGGCACCTCGCTACGTCGCCGCCGAGCGTCCCACCGCTCCGTACTTGTTGCCGTCCAATACCTTGGCCTATGTGCGCATCGCCAACGTTCCGGAAATGATTGAAAAGTTTCGCGATACGGCGATGGGACGCATCTCCGCGGACGAGAAGGTTCAGCCGTTCGTGGGTGACTTGTATCGTTCGGCGATCGAAGCCTTTTCACGAGTTGAGGACCGCGTCGGTTTGCCACTTGATGAACTATTGGCGATTCCCCAGGGAGAGTTTTGCTTGGCGATTGTCCCTCCCGATCAAGGCCAACCGCAATTCGTGGCTTTGATCGATGTGGCCGATCACTGGCCGGCGGCCGAACGTGTGATCGAGAACGCGGAACTGGCATTGGCCGATCAAGGGGCGACTCGGACGACGCAGCTTGTTGGCGAAATCGAGGTGGTGACCTATGAGTTTCCCGGTGACCGTCAGCGACGATTGGTGTTCTGCGAGCGCGAGGGGCTGCTGCTGATCGCGAGCGACGATGAATTGGCCAAACAAATCTTGCGGGTGTGGGACACTCAGGACGTGGCCAGTCTGGCCGACAATCGCACCTTCACGGCGATCATGAAACGCTCGATGGGCTTCAAGGATGAACGACCACAGATCACTTGGTATGTCGATCCCGTCGGGTTGGCGAAACGGGCGACACGCGGCAACTTCTCGGCACAAACGGGCATTGCCCTGCTGAGCAGTCTCGGTTTGGATGGACTTAAGGCGATTGGCGGCAGCCTGATCCTGGCGACCGAGGAGTTCGACGGCATCTTCCACACCCACTTCATGCTCGACAATCCACGCAATGGTGCCTTGAAGATGATCGCCTTGGAAGCCGGCGAGGTGGCTCCGGAGGTGTGGGTTCCCAAAGATGTGGCCAGCTACTCCACGTTGAATTGGAACGTGGAAGAGACGTACGCCGAATTAGTTCGTTTATTCGACATGCTTCGCGGCGAGAATGCCTGGAAGCAGCAAGTCACCGACATGTTGAGCCAGCGCCTCGACATCGACCTCGAAACCGAGGTGATCCAAGTTCTGGAAGGACGGGCGACCATGGTGACTTGGATGGAGCGGCCCGCGCGGTTGAACAGCCAATCCAATCTCTTCGGATTCCAATTGCTGGACGCGTCGCGCACGCAACGCACCTTGGACCGCGTCGCGATGAAACTCACCGAACGACTCGAGCGGAAGAGCTACGGCGGGATCACCTATTATCGCAGGCGAACGGATAATCAATCCGGCAATGACAATGCCGATGCGGAGCTGACCCGTACCGCGACACCCTGCTTGGCGGTTCTGGGGGATCACTTCATCGTGACCGATAGTGAGAAGCTTTTGGAGCAAGCCATCATCACCAAGAGTGACTCGTCGCTTTCGTTGGCCAACGAACTGGACTTCAAGCTCATCGCGAACAAGATCGCCCGGCAACAAGGCGAAACCAAAGCGGGCATGATCTCGTTCAGCCGCCCCGAGGAAAGCTTTCGTCTGATGTATGAATTGGCGACAGCCCAGACCACGCGCTCCCGTTTGGCGTCGGGTGCCGAGAATAATGAGTTCTTCAAGGCTTTGAACGGAGCCCTTTCGAGTAACCCCATCCCACCGTTTGCCGTCTTGGCAAAGTACCTCGCTCCCGGCGGCGCTCTGGTGACCGACGATGAAACGGGCATTCACTACACCGCTTTCAGCCTCCGGCGTGACTGAGCAAATGCAATGAACGTGATCGTCGTTCAAACCACCGAGGGTAGCCGCTTTTCCCGCGGAGCCCCGGCACTTCACTCGACGCGGATGGTAACCTCCCTGTTTCCATTGCTCCGATTGTTATCGGCTGGAGCGACTAACTGCCGGGCGGGACTCGCACCTGAAAACCGCTGACTTTCCCGGCGTACTGAATCATCCGGGTTAGCTTTCCAACACGGTCAGACGCTGTTTCAACTGCTCGACGTCTTCCCGCAGTTGTTGTACTTCCTGCCTCAAACCCTCGATCACATCGGAACTGGGCTGAGCGACGGTAGCGGTCGGCCGCGAAACCTCGCTGGCGACGATCTCGCTGGCTCGGGCGTGGACCTTCTCCATCTCTTGAGGTTGATACAAAGCGTGCGTCACGACCTGACCTCGACCGGGAGGAGTCAGCGCGAGCACAAGCTTCTTTTGGATCAACGAGTCGAGAACGGGTCGCAGCGCATTCAGATCGGCGATCGATTCCATGCGACCAGCGCGGCCGCGCAACTCCCCCACGGTTTGTTCGCCGCGCAACATCAACTCGGCCATGACCGCCATCTCGACCTTATCGACGCCCAACCAATCGTAGAGGCAATGCTTGTACTTCGCGACGCGCCCATCGCCTTGAATTTGGACGACCGCACCCATCTCACGCAACTCGTCCAAGGCGACCTCGACATCTTCCGCGGCTAACTCCATTTGCGGACTGCGATTGCTCTTTTGGTTGCAGCCGGTCGTGATGGCATTCAGCGAAAGAGGATAATTCTCGGGCGTCGTCTTGGCCTTCTCCACCAACACTCCAGCCACGCGTCGCTGAATTCGATCGAGAGGACGCCAGCGGGGCTCTGATCCCGCGGCATCGGTCAACTTCGTCGGACCAAAAGTGCTCATCGCAAGTTCCATCCTATGTGGTAGTTGGGTTTGCCGTAGCGCCGAAAAGCGGTCAGCCCCTCTCCGGCGAGGCCAATATACCAGTTAAATCGACTCGCCTCCAAACGTTCAGACCCCTTTCTGGAGAGGCTCTTAGTGCAGCACGTCTCGAAACGCTACTTGCAACTGTTCCAAGGCCAGTTTCGCTTGTTGGCCATCGACGATCACGTTCACGCGGACCTCGCTGGTGTTGATCATTTCGACGTTGATGCCGA
>JBGTHH010001197.1:0-6114 GCA_041746275.1 Pirellulaceae bacterium
GGTACGATTCTGTCGCGAATGACCGACGAAGAGGAGGGAGATGGCTACTATGTCCAACTGCGCGATGGTCGTTTGCAGGTGAACTTAGTCAAGCGTTGGCTCGATGATTGTGTGCGAGTCGAAACCGAGCAGCGAATCCCGCTCGCCGATTGGACACATGTGACGGTGACCTACGATGGCTCGCGGCGAGCGCAAGGCATCACGGTCTACTTCGATGGCAATCCCGTCCCCTTGCAGGTGAACTACGACTTCCTCAATCAGACCTTTGCCACTCGGGAGCCACTGCGGATTGGCGGTGGCGGTGGAGCCCAGGGACGCTTCCTCGGCCAGCTTGACGAGGTGCGCCTATTTGAGCGCTGTTTGACTGCCGAGGAAGTGGCGATCGTGTCGGTTCGCGAATCGATCGATCAGTTGCTCGACATGAATGCTGAAAATCGTAGCGCTCGTCAACGAAGCAAACTGCGAGCTTACTTTTTGGCGCACCAAGCGTCCTCCGCAGTGCGCGAGGCTCACGAACATTTGCTCGCGTTGCGTGAACAGCGCGAGGCTCTGATGCAAAGCTTTCCGACCGTGATGGTCATGGAAGAAGCGGTACCACGACGCTCGACCTTCGTGTTGCAGCGTGGCGAATATGACAAACCGCTCGAACAGGTCGAGACGGGAGTCCCTCGATTGCTAATATCATCGCCAGAGGTCCGGCCCGCGGATCGCGTGGGGTTGGCGAAGTGGCTCGTGGATCCTGCCCATCCGTTGACCGCGCGCGTGGCCGTGAACCGCTATTGGCAGATGTATTTTGGTTCCGGGTTGGTCAAGACCGCGGAGGATTTTGGTACGCAGGGCGAACCGCCGAGCCACCCGGAGTTGCTCGATTGGTTAGCCGTGCAATTCCTGCGGGACAATTGGGATGTGAAGGCGATGCAGCGCTTGATTGTCACCAGCGCCACGTATCGCCAGTCGTCCCAAGCGACCGAGGAGCAACACGCCGTCGATCCCGAGAACCGGCTATTGGCACGCGGTCCGCGCTTTCGTTTGTCGGCCGAGGCGGTTCGCGACCAAGCGTTGGCCGTCGCTGGCTTGCTGACGGAGCAACTGGGAGGTCCCTCGGTCATGCCCTATCAGCCCACTGAGCTGTGGAACGACATTGCGACGGATAACAATTACGAACAGGTTCATGGCGCGAGCTTGTATCGGCGCAGTCTCTACACGTACTGGAAGCGAACGGTGACGCCGCCGACCATGTCCGTGTTCGACAGTTCCTCGCGCGAAATGTGTCGCGTCAGCTCGCCTCGGACCAATACACCGGTGCAAGCCTTGGCGTTGATGAACGACGTCACGTTTGTCGAAGCGGCACGCGTGTTAGCGCAACGAATGCTCGCCGCTGCGAGCGACGATGACACGCGATTGCGTCAGCTCTTTCAGACGATTCTGTGTCGCGCGCCAAACGATCGTGAGCAAGGGATTCTCCGTCGCGGACTTGCTAATCATTTGCAACACTTTAGCTCAGACACCGCAGCGGCACGGCGATTGATCGCGGCGGGCGAGTACGCGCTGCCCGCGAATGTCGATACGACACAACTGGCGGCGTACACGATGTTAGCCAGTATGCTCCTCAATCTGGACGAGGCCGTGACGAAACAATAGCTCGCTTTGCGGGGGCTGTCTTTTCGTCAACAGCATGGTCGGCGCGTCACAAGCCGTACTCTCGGCACATTCCGCTCCAGCGGAACGCGATGTTGGCGCGAGTTGCGTTACCGTGTCCTAGACTTGCGCAGGCACGCCCGGTGGATTAAACGAATTCATCCGTAGCGCGTGCCTGCCGCGATATTCCTTTTGCAATCGGGCCACAAGCATCATGTTGTTCCGCAGCGCTTCGATTCCGAACAAGATGATGTTATTGGCCTGCGGCTCCTCCGCGATAGCGTTGGTGTTGGCTTGCTGCGGGTTCACGTGGCACAGTGTCAACGTGCTGCGCGATGTGAAAGGTCGGCAGTTGCGCGATCAGGCGGAAATTATCGCCTTTCAAGCCGGTCCGTCGATCGTCCTTCGCGATCAAGCTCGTGGACTTCAGTTGCTCGAATCCCTTCAATCGGACGCCACCTTGGAAGAGGCGCGCTTGTATAACAACGAGGGCGCGTTGGTCGCCGCTTGGGGCAACCAACAGCAACTTGACGCGCCACCTCAACGGACGCCGGGCTATCACTATCTCGGGCTTTCGCATGTCGAAGTGGTGCATCCAGTGGTGATCGGTCAACAGCAACTGGGAACGGTGTTTCTACGTGCCAACACAACCGATCTGCAGCAACAACTCCGGGAGTTCGCGAGTATCGCGGGCCTGGTCCTCGCCTTGGCGATGTCGATGGTCATCGTTGTTTCGGGCCGCTTGCAACGTCCCATTTCGGGACCGATCTTGGCCCTGACCAAGGCGGCGGAGTTGATTTCGCTCAATGCCGACCGCTCGATTCGCGTGACCGGCCACGCCGACGCCGAGTTGAAGACGTTGCAAGCCGCGTTCAACCGCATGCTGGATGATGTGCAACGAAGTGAATTGGCTTTGCAGACTGCACAAAATGAACTGGAATCGCGCGTGGTGGCTCGCACGAAGGAACTGTCGACGGAGATTCGACGGCGACAGGAATTTCAGGTCGAATTGGAATCCGCCAAAGAGGCGGCGGAAGCGGCCAGTCAGGCGAAGACGGATTTCCTGGCTAACATGAGCCACGAGATTCGGACTCCTCTGAATGGCATTCTGGGGTTCACCGACGTGATGCTCAACGATACGTACCATTTGTCCGCCGACGAGCAGCGGGACTATCTGACCACGATTCGCAACAGTGGCGCGCACCTCGTGCGTTTGATCAACGACATTCTGGATGTGTCCAAGATCGAAGCCGGGCGCCTGGAACTCGAGTACCTGCCTTGCTCGCCACAACAGATCATCGGAGAGGTTGTCGCGGCCTTAAGTGTGCAAGCGCGCGAGAAGGGGCTGCAACTCGAATGCGATGTCGCCTCGAATCTGCCTCAGATGATCAGCAGCGATCCCAATCGTCTGCGACAGTTGCTCATCAACCTTGTGGGCAACGCCATCAAGTTTACCGAACAGGGGAGTATCCGAGTGGTCGCGGGACTATCGCCACAGTCCTCCCGCAAGCTGCAACTGGACGTCATTGACACGGGGATGGGGATTCCCCGCGAGAAGCTGGACATGATCTTTGATCCCTTTAGCCAAGCCGATACGTCGGTCACGCGCCGCTTTGGGGGCACGGGATTGGGGCTGGCGATCAGTCGCAAGATCGCCGAAACGCTGGGCGGACAACTGACCGTTCAGAGCGAGGTCGGTGTGGGGAGCCGCTTCCAAGCCATCATTGATCTGGGCGAGCCGATTACGGATGCTGCTGCATGCGTTCGTCAGGAATTACCGAATACCGCGCTGGCGGAGCCTGCGCATGCGGGAGACTCGCTGGTGCCCTACCGCATTCTCGTCGTCGACGATGGTGATACCAATCGCAAGCTGATTCAACTGATCCTGACCCGCGCGGGAGCCACGGTGTTGTCCGCCGAGAATGGCTTGGAATCGCTGCGTGCGACGGATCGCGAACATCCCGATTTAATCCTGATGGACATGCAAATGCCGGTACTCGACGGATATTCGGCGACCCGCGAGTTGCGTGCCCGAGGCCTGACCGTACCGATCATCGCGCTCACCGCGCATGCCATGAAGGGCGATGAAGAGAAGTGTCGCGCGGCGGGTTGCACCGGCTATTTGACAAAGCCGGTGGAGGGCCCGCGGCTCCTCGCATGTGTCGCTCGACAACTGGGACACCCGGTCGAAGTGCCGATCGCCAAATCCGACTTCACTGCACCACCGTGTAACGCCACGACTCGCGAGCGTCCCAGCCCGACTCCCATTACCGCTGCGGCCATCTATTCGGTACT
Source organism: Pirellulaceae bacterium (assembly GCA_041746275.1). Taxonomy (GTDB): domain Bacteria; phylum Planctomycetota; class Planctomycetia; order Pirellulales; family Pirellulaceae. The sequence goes on from JBGTHH010001197.1 coordinate 3,934, forward strand.
GCCGACGGATGATGCCGACTTCTGCGAAATCATTGCCGAGTTCGTGGAGCGATTACAGGGCAAGCTGACCGAAATGCGGCAAGCGCACAACTCCGGTGATTTCTCGCAGTTGGCGTGTTTGGCGCATTGGCTCAAAGGCTCGGGAGGAACGGCTGGTTTCGGGAGCTTTACGGAACCAGCCCGTCAGCTCGAAACCGCGGCCGCTGCCCAAGACGCGGAAGCCTGTGGGAACAGCCTGGCCGTTATCGATCAGCTTGCCGCTCGCCTAGTGGTGCCCGTGATCGTTGCCCCTTAAAAGGAAAATCCCATGCATCCGCCGAGGCGTCCTACAACCCCGACAATCGCTTCCTTAGGCGGTGTTGATAATCCGAGCTTATTCGCAAGCTACGTTTTGATAATGCGTGGTTCCGGAGTGTGGGCACCTCGGCCAGCAGGGCACGAACGCGTCGCGGAGTACCGTGGCCAAACAGTAACACGTGAATCCCTTCTGAGGGGCATATGATGCAATCCGCATTTATTAGTGAGGCAATGCTGCCAGCTAGTGACTTGCACGATCTCGACAGAGTTTGTGGCGATGTGGGATTGATGCTCGATGCGGCTCGGTACGCGGGCAGTTCGCTGCCGGCCCTCACCGTGGATGTGGCCACCAGTCGCATCATGATCGTGGACGACGAACCGATCAATTTCAAAGTTGCCTGTAAATACTTGCAAAACGCCGGCTATCAATCCTTCATCACGACCAGCGATGCGACGCGCGCACTCGATCTCTTGCACGAGTCCATGCCCGACGTGCTGTTGTTGGACCTGATCATGCCCAACATGAGCGGGCTGGAGATTCTCCGGTCCGTTCGCGCGGATCATCATCTCTCGGCCTTGCCCGTCATTATTCTGACTGCCGCGGATGATCGCGACTTGAAACGTACCGCCTTGGAATTGGGCGCGACCGACTTCCTGCATAAACCCGTCGATCCCATCGATCTCGTGCCACGCGTCCGCAACGCCTTGGCGGTTAAATCGTATCAGGACCACTTGCGCAACTATGCGAAGGCGTTGGAGAGCGACGTGCGACGGCGTACTGCCGATCTCGAGGCCTCGCGACTGGAAGTCATTCACTGTTTGGGCCGCGCGGCCGAGTTTCGCGATAACGAAACGGGACGACACATCATTCGCGTGGGGATGTATGTGGGGGCGATCGCCACGGCACTGGGCATGGACGAGAAAACGGTCGCCCTGCTCGAACACGCCGCCCCACTCCACGATATGGGCAAGCTCGGCATTCCCGATGCCATCCTACTGAAGCCCGGTCGACTCGATTCCGACGAAGCCACGCTCATGAAGAAACACACCGAGTATGGTCGCCGCATTGTCGCGAGCGGTGATAACGACGATTGGACTGCATTCGCCCGGCGGCGGAAACTAGAGCCGGAGTACACGGGCCGCACCGAATCGCCCGTGCTAAGAATCGCCGCGTCGATCGCGGCCACGCATCACGAGAAATGGGACGGCACGGGGTATCCTCTGGGATTGGCTGGTGAGGCGATTCCGATCGAGGGGCGTTTGACCGCCGTGGCCGATGTGTTTGACGCTCTGACAAGTCGTCGTCCCTACAAGGCCGCGATTCCGGTCGACGAGTCGCTACGGATGATGGAAAGCGAACGCGGCAAGCACTTCGATCCCCGCGTGCTCGACGCCTTCTTTAGCTGCATCGAGGAAATCCTGGCGATCAAACACGACTTGGCCGACGAGGATTAAAGCCCGCGCCACGAGGTCCGCCTGTTCGTTAGGTTCACGCGCGCCGTAGGTCCGCCGTTTGCCTTACAGCACGGCGAAGTAGTTCTCCGCCGCGAAGTCGAAGTACTCGGGCGTCAAACGTAGCTCATGACCTTGATAATAGCAGTGGTTACGCACCTGCATGAGCAAATCGCGCGGCTGGCAGTTGCGGAAGGGACGCTCCACCGCCAAGTAGTGATGAATCAGCAAATGATCGATCGCCTCTTCGTTGTACTCGAAGCCCATCTTGGGGCACATGATCCTGAATAGCGCGCGGAACTCATCTTCGTCGGGATCGACCACTTCGATCTTATAAGGAATGCGCCGCAAAAACGCTTCGTCGACCAAATCCTTCGGTTCGAGATTCGTCGAAAAGATAATCAGTTGGTCAAACGGCACCTGGATCTTCTT
>JBGTHH010001198.1:0-4251 GCA_041746275.1 Pirellulaceae bacterium
CGGAGGCGTGTCCGGTTCCTTGTTTTCACCAACTTGAACCGTTGCATGGCGGATCACGTTGAGGACGGCGTCGGGCTTGCAGCCATAGATGCCTGATCCCCAAGCACCATTCGCTTCGACGACGGCCCAACCTTTCCCCGGTATCATTGTGCCGTTTTACCGAATTCAGACAATCCGACTGCCGCCGACGTTCAGGCGTTTGGCGAACCTTCAGCCACCTGATGTGTCTCTGACGGTGGACCAGTGCGTTAAATCGCAGACAACCCACGCGAAACTTGCCCGTCCGGTGCCGCAGTGCCGGGCGGGTTTGTCATAATGTGACGACGTGGAAGACAGACATGGCATGAGGCCCGGGAAACGATGCTCCTGACAATCTCGACAAATCGAAAACCGGCCACGGATCTGGGCTTTTTGCTGCACAAGCACCCAGAGCGGTTCCAGTCCTTTGAACTGAGCTTCGGCAGCGGGCACGTCTTTTACCCGGAAGTGAGTGAAGATCGCTGCACGGCTTGCCTGATGCTGGATGTTGATCCCGTCGAAATGGCTCGTGGTCGGCGCAGGGGCGATCACTCGGCGCTGGCGCATTACGTCAATGACCGACCCTATGTTGTCTCATCGTTCATGAGCACGGCGATCTCGCAAGTGTTCGGAGTCTTCACTCGTGAGTGAGCGAGTTCACAACAGTCCGAACCTAATTTACTCGGTCGGCACACAGATCGTCTCCCGGAAGCCGGTACAGGATTCCAACGGCGGCATTGCGCATCCATCGGGCGCTGTGGGAGTCGTTGTCAAATCTCCGATGGATCGTCAACACTCGTACCGAGTCCGATTCTCGGATGGATTCGAGGCGGCGCTCCACCACGATCAACTCGTGCTGCTGGCGGAGTACAAGGAAGGCGACATCAACGATGCCGATCAGGTATGGGCGAAGCACGGTCTGTTTGATCGAGTCATCTTTCGCTGCGTGATCGGCTCTCGGGCTTACGGCCTCGACGACGAAGACTCCGACATCGACCGGCGAGGAATCTATCTTCCTCCAGCCGATCTGCACTGGTCGTTGTACGGCGTGCCAGACCAACTGGAGAACGATGCCACACAGGAGGTGTATTGGGAACTCCAGAAGTTCGTGGTGTTGGCACTCAAAGCGAATCCGAACGTGTTGGAATGTCTTTACACACCGCTTGTTGAAACGGCCACACCACTCGCTTGGGAAATGCTCGACATGAAGGAGGTCTTCTTGTCCAAGCTCGTCTTCCAGACATACAGCGGCTACGTCGCTTCGCAATTCAAGAAGATGCAGACGGACATACGCAATCAAGGACAGGTCAAATGGAAACACGTGATGCACCTGATCCGCCTGTTGTTATCGGGCATCCATGTGCTCAAGGAAGGCTTCGTGACTGTTGCTGTTGGCGAGCATCGAGACCGTCTGCTGGCGGTCAAGTCCGGTGAGACCACGTGGGAAGAGGTTGAAGCGTGGCGGCTAGCACTGCACCAAGACTTCGAGTCGGCATTCAAGCACACCATGCTGCCAGAACGACCGAATTACGAGCGGGCCAACGAGTTTCTCATCAAAGCCCGGCGACTGGCGTTGGAGGCCGCACTGCCATGATAAACAACGACAAGCTGATGAAACACGTCGAGCAGCATCCCTATCCGCTGATGTTCGCCACGATCAGCGGAGCGCACCTGTACGGTTTTCCATCGCCGGACTCCGACTACGACCTGCGAGGCGTGCATCTGTTGCCGCTCGAACAAGTCGTCGGTCTCGATGCTGGCGAAGAAACCGTCGAGAAGGAAGGCATCTACGATGGCCTTGAAATCGATCTGGTCACACACGACGCCAAGAAGTTCTTCGGCCTGATACTGAAGAAGAACGGTTATGTGTTGGAGCAAATCTTTTCACCGCTCGTCGTTTATACGACGCCGGAGTATGAAGAACTCAAGGCGATCGCCGCCGACTGCATCACCCGGCACCACGCACACCATTACCTCGGCTTTGCCTCAACACAGTGGAAGCTGTTTCAGAAAGAAAGCCCGCCACGGGTAAAACCGCTGCTTTACGTCTATCGAGTGCTACTGACCGGCATCCATCTGATGCGAACTGGTGAAGTCGAGGCCAACCTGCGCACGCTGAATGAGACGGCGCGATTGTCCTATATCGACGAACTCATCGAACGGAAGTTGTCTGGTCCTGAGAAGGGCGACTTGCCAGAAACGGACATGAAGTTTCATGAGAAGAAGTACGAGCGACTGGTCAGCGAACTTGAAGCCGCTGCGGAGAAGTCGCCATTGCCTGAAGTTCCGAGCGGCAAAGCTGCGCTGAACGACTTGTTGGTGCGACTCCGACTTGAGGAGTTACAGCAGTGAATTTCATCGACTTCTCGCCATCCGCATCCCCTTCGCTTGAACAGCAGCGAGATGCCTTACAGAAAGGTCTTGGTCGAGCGGTGCAGTGGGCTGAGACCGGATGCCTTGCGGATGGGCCGCTGCTGAATGCTTGCCTGACGGACCAGCGATACGATCTGCAAGTTGAGGGCTCCCGGACAGACTGGCTCTGGCGAATGATCCTGCGGCTTGAAGCCAAGGACCGTTTCCGAGTGCCCATCCTCCATGGGGCGAAGAACGGGGACATTCTACTTTTACACGGTTGAACGAGTCTGCGGGCGAGCAATCTTCGCATGACTCCATCTTCGCATGACCTCGGTCTCGATGGCGGGTAACGCGAGGAACCAGGACCGCCGCGTTCCGCGAAGCCCAACGGCGGCACGCGCTGGCACGGCCCACCGTACTCCTCGAGGCCCTGGCTGAGTTGCAGGGGTGAGGGATTTATCCTGGATGTGTGCCTTTTTGCGGCGACCTAAGTCGCGGATTCGCTGGGCTTGCACGCTGGGCGGGAGATGCTGGGTGAGCCACTGCGAAACGTGCTTGATGCCGACCGTCTCCGAGACCAGTTGCAAAAGTTCCTCAGTCGGAGTCACCACCGCTGCGGCGATCCCCAGGATATAGCGTGTGAAGCCGCTACGACTCTGTTGGCCCTCCAATCGCTTGCCCTTACCAATCAGCGATTCGATCACTTCGCTGCTGCCCGGCGAGCAGGCATCTCTGGGCAGCTTGCCGCACTCGCCACGTATGAAGTCGATCAGTTGCGTGCGGAGTTGCAGGCCGCTGGCGGCAAGCCCCCCGCCAAGCCCTCCCCATCAAACGCAACGTCTCCCTTCCTCCCCGCGCGCCACGCCGCTCGTTGAATCTTACAGCAGTTCGCGATAGGCTACCTGAGTGGCTGGCTGTTACCATGTCGACTCCTGCTGTTCGTCACACCCACGACCGAAGGCCCCGAACGCTGGATCTGCTTCGTGACGCTGACCGTGATTCTGTAGCAACGCTCACGAAATAACTTCCTCAAATCCAGAGTAGCCATCACGCTCTGTCGTGATGATCGCTGGGAAAACGGGGAAGTTATTTCGTGAGCGTTGCTACAGCGTCTACGCCAGCAACAGTGCTTGGGGTTGATCGATGTGATCGATCCCTGCCCATCATTAAGGCCGAAACGGAGCTAAACATGAACTACGTTGAACAGCGAGACGGTGGTTACTGGGTGGCAGGCTCGCGAGTGTCCCTGGACTCCATCGTGTATGCCTTCCACGCGGGGCAAACTCCCGAGAGTGTTGCCCAGATGTTTCCCGTGCTGACGCTGGAGATGGTGTACGGTGCCGTGACCTACTATCTCGCCCACCGCGTGGAAATTGACGAGTACTTGAAGAAGGCCAAGAGCGATTTTGAGGCACTGCTTCTAGCGTCACGGCAAGCCGATCCCACGTTCTATCAAAAGATGGCGGACGCTCGTCGGCAGACACAGGCGGTTGGCCCATGACCGTGCGGTTTCAGGCGGATGCCGACTTGAACCAGGTGATTCTTCTAGCCACCATCCGACGCGAGCCGGCCGTCGATTTTCAAACCGCGATGGCGGCGGAGTTGGAAGGCTTGAATGACGCAGAAGTGTTGGCCCGGGCCGCCCGAGACGGGCGTGTTCTGGTGACCCATGACCAAAAGACCATGCCGCGGCACTTTGCGAACTTCATTGCCACGCAGTCAAGCCCTGGCGTTCTGATCATACCCCAACATCAACCGGTCGCCGCTGTGGTGGATGATTTGCTGCTCATCTGGCTCGCCAGCGGAGCACAAGAGTGGGTAAACACAATTCGCTTCCTACCGCTCTGATTGGGCACAGACCTTGGGGACACAGCAACT
>JBGTHH010001199.1:0-8898 GCA_041746275.1 Pirellulaceae bacterium
GGGATCTCTTCGCCGCGAGTCGTCAGGCGAAGGAAATCGGTGAACAGCAGATACCCCGCCCCTTCCTGCTTGCCGACCTTGGTGCGTTGAATGTCATCCGGCGCGGGTGGCTCGCGACCGATGATTGTCCTAACGGCACCACCCACAACTTCCCGATACGAACGCCACGACTCGGCATCGGTGGGCGTCAACGCCACGATTTGTTGATCCGCCGTATCGGCTAAGTACCTCATCAAGGCGCGCTCGTAAGCCGGACCACCGGCGGGACGAGGATGTTCGGGGCTCCAGACCGAATGCTCCGCAGCCGAGAACAGTTCGTAATCGGTTTCCTCAATCGGCTCGTCGAAGCCGAGATTTAGATGCTTGTTGAACCACCCGTACATGACTTGCCGAGTGACGTAGTTGTAGTTGTGCGGGAAGTGCAACTGAGGTGAACAGAACACGTTGTCGGGAGCTCCTAACAGACCATACACCCGCTGCAACTCGGGATATCCCTTGGTCATCATCTCCTTGGTCCAATCATTGGCCGCCGTCATCGCTTGTGGCTTGGGTGCGAACAATGCGGCCAGTTCAACGTTCCCCGTGCCCACGCGCAGCAGCGTCGCGTTCTCACAAGTACAGCCGCCCTGCATTGAGGTCGAGACCATGCCATTGGGAAAGGCCGCGATGGGGCGCGGATCGATGGCACATAACAGAATCGTTTGCGTGCCGCCGCCGCTGCCGCCCGTGACGGCCAAGCGACCGGCATCGACGTCGGGCAATTGCTCCAGAAAATCCAAGGCGCGAATCGAGTTCCACGTTTGAAGCCCCATGACGCTTTGCAACCGCAGTTCCGCCTGAGTGCTGAACAGACCGAAGTCCGTGGCCCCTTCAAACTCCGGTCGCTGTTTGGCAAAGCCATGTGCCAACGCCAAATCGATCTGCTGGCTGTCCGCGTAACCCAGCATGTCGAAGATGAAGACAACACATCCCATCCGTGCTAATTGGACACACCGAGCCAACTTGGGAAATCGGCCCGACTCTTCAAACTTCTCGGCACCGCTGGCGATCAGCTTGGCCATGTTCGCGACACCGTTGTCGTGGAGCCGTCCTCCGTGGCCATGCGGGCAGAGCACACCCGGAAGTGGGCCGGTGGCTTTCTCGGGACGAAAGAGCAGGCCCGTTACGAAGTGATTGGGCACGCTTTCGAAGTAGACCTTTTCCACGGTGAATCCCGGACGCGAGAACTTGCCGTGAATGACCGCGTTCAACGGCGTCCGCTCGGGCATCGGCCATAGCCCCGTCGCCACTAGCACACGCCGCCGCAAGTCATTCGCCCGCGCCTCCCAACTCGCTGCGCTGTCGGGAACGTTGAATGGAAAGTAGCCATTCAGATCCTTCAGGTCCCCCAGGCGGCTGTCATTCGGCTGCTGCCCCCGCTCATAAACGCGATACTCCTCGGCACGGGTAGCGTCGCCACTTGAACACGTGAACGCCAGGAAAACCAGAACCAACTCGCGGCAAGCAAAGGTTGAACGGATGAGCGATCGCGTTTGCATGGCGAGGATCCTTAGTCGTGGTTCGTGAAGTGAGGGCCAAGCTGGAGATGGGAAAGCATCTGCTTCATTCGGGCAATTTGCCCCAAATCGTCTGCAGCAGCGTATACATGCGCGGATCGTGCTGTTGTAGCTCCGCCCGCACAAAGGGATAGAAATCGTTCACGCCGAAGTATGCTTCCGTGGCCTCGGCAAAATACTCCTTGTGGTTGCTCAAGCCGTAGTGCCGCACCTTTTGCCCGCTGTAAAGCAGCACTTCCTCGTAGTGTCCCTGGGCCTTGGCGGCTTCGTAGGTGGCCTTTACCTCGGCATGATCGAAGCCCAGCACCTGATCGTGATAAGCGTGAGCCAACTCGTGCATAACAACATACGGGTGCTTGGCCCACATCTTGGGGTCGACCAGTTGCCTCGCGCGGGGAATGTGAACGTGCTTGACCAATCGGGGATCGTGACCGTGCTTGACCAACCAACCTTCGTCCGGGTGATATTGCATATTGCCGAGATGCGGATGGTCGAGATCTAGCCAAATGCGCAATTGTCGCACTTGAGTCAAACGATCTTCCGGCATCAGGTACGTGACGCGCTGCAAGTGATTGGTCAGCGCCTTCAAAGCCTGATCGCCAATCGTGGCGTTCTCCGGTGCGAGCAACTGCTCATCCACGGCGATCGTCCAACCTTCGATCTGACGCTCGATCGGGTCGGGAAACGACGCCGCCTCGTCCGCAAACGCGGAGCCGAAGATGGTCACGACGGCGATTCCCATGAACAAGCTAAGTACGGATTGGCCCCAGCCGCGAACCAGTCGGCGGTCAAAAACTTTGGACGATGGCAGCATGGTATTTCCCGTTTGAGTCGATTTCGCGGTAAGACAATTGCGCTCCGCTTGGCTGATCAGAAGCATAGTCTGCGCGATACCGCCGCGGCACGCAACGCAGTCGTGGGAGCGAAGGGAATCGGCACGCGTTTTCGTGCAACTCCACTTGGCAAATCCGCTCGGGCGCTAAAACACCCGTATGCGGAATCCATCCCGGCGAGTGCCGGGACGTTGAGCTGCCTGCGAGCCCTCGTATTCCTGGATTCTGTCCGGCATCGGCAATGCTTGCGGGGGTAGTCTGCCATGAGAATCGCTGTCGTCGGCACCGGAATCAGCGGAAATCTGGTGGCTCGCCTACTCGCTGTCCAGCATGACGTGGAGGTCTTTGAGGCCAACGACCACATCGGTGGTCATGCTCAGACGTTGGACTTCACCGCCTTTGGTCAACATTTTCGAGCCGACACCGGCTTCATGGTCTTCAACAATCGCACATATCCCAACTTCACGCGACTGCTGTCTCACCTGGGTGTCGCCTCCCAAGATAGCGAGATGAGTTTCAGTGTGCGGTGCGAACGGACCCACCTGGAATACCAAGGAAGTTCGTTGAACGGTTTGTTCGCTCAGCGGAAGAATCTGTTTCGACCCAGATTCCATCGCATGTTAGTCGACATCCTCCGCTTTAATCGGTTGGCTCGGCGGGCCGTCGAACAAGGCGAGCTCACTCACGATCGGACGCTCGGCGAATTTCTCCACGCGTGTCGGCTCGGCCCGATGTTCTTCGAACAGTATTTGGTCCCGATGGCCGCCGCGATCTGGTCAGCACAGCCGACGCGCATTCTCGGCTTCCCCGCGAAGTTCTTTCTGGGCTTCTGCCACAATCACGGCCTACTAGAAATCTTCAATAGGCCCCAATGGAAGACGATTCGTGGTGGCTCGCGCACGTACGTCGCCGCGTTGACGGAGCCGATTCGCGAGCGGATTCACTTGAACTGCCCCGTCGAGTCGGTCAGCCGATCCGCTGATCGAGTCACCGTCGTTACTAGCCAAGGCTGCGAAGACTTTGATCAGGTCGTGTTTGCCACGCACGCCGATCAAACACTTAGGTTGCTGCAAGCACCGACCGAGCGCGAGCAATCGATCCTGCGCGGCTTTCCGTATCAGCGTAATGAAGCGGTGCTGCACACCGATGCCTCAATTCTGCCTCGACGGAAAGCAGGATGGGCCAGTTGGAACTATCACATTGGCCAAGATGAGAGCGGCGACGTTACGGTCACTTATGATCTGAACCGGCTGCAACGTTTGGGAGCACCGCAGCCGATTCTCTTAACGCTGAACCGAACGGCCGACATTGATCCCACGCTGGTGCTTCGGCGTCTGACCTATCATCATCCCGCCTACTCGACCGACTCGATTCGTGCTCAGGCACAATTCCACGAGATCAACGGCCAGCAGCGGACTTACTTCTGTGGTGCGTATTGGGGCTACGGATTTCATGAGGACGGCGTCAACAGTGCTTTGGCAGTGGCTCAGCACTTTGGCCTGACCTTAGACGATGTCCGCTCGGAACCGAAACGGCAGAACCGACAGACCGACTCAGTAAATCGTCGAGTGTTATCTCCCTTGGTCAAGTAAACGCAGAGCGAAGTCCCAGCCACTATGCACAGTTGTTTGTATCAAGGTCGCGTCCTGCATGAGCGTTTTCGTCCGGTGAGACATCGCTTCACCTACGGACTGTACATGCTGTGGATTGATCTCGACGAACTCGCTCTGCTCCCTCGCTGTGGCATCGCTTGTGATCGACCGTGGGCACTCGCGTCCTTCTCGGAGCGCGATCATCAGGCGGCGGAAAACGGCACCCTGGCCGACGAGATTCGTGAGGTCGTCCAAGCGGATAGCGGAGTTCGTCCATCCGGCCCGATTCGGCTGCTCACACAACTGCGTTACCTGGGGTATTATTTTAGCCCGTTGAACCTGTACTACTGCTTCGATGCGGAAGATTGCCACGTCGAGACCATTGTGGCCGAGGTTAGTAATACACCCTGGCACGAAACGCACCGCTATGTGCTCGGACCGGGGAATCGCCAACCTGCCTACCGTCATCCGTCGTCGGACGACCTGCACTTCGCTCATCCGAAGCAGTTTCATGTTTCGCCATTCATGTCGATGGATGGCGAGTATCGTTGGCAGGTGAGTCCACCGGGTCCAGCGATGCAGGTGGGCATTCAATTGATCGAGCAAGGCTATCCGCTGTTCACTGCCGCGCTCGAGCTCCGTCGGAGACCACTGACTCGTGGGCAACTCGCACGCATGTTCCTGAACTATCCCTTCATGACCGCGCGGATCACCAGCGCGATTTACTGGCAGGCTTGGAAACTATGGTGGAAGAAATGTCCCTATTACTCGCATCCCCAAACACTACCGAGCGTGAACCAACCGGCCGCCTAACGCAGCCGTGGACTGACCACAAGTCGCGCGGGCTCACGCTCCCGCAACGATACGCCCGGGAAGCCGTGTTCCGCATGTTGGATCAGCTTCGCGACGGAAGCATAACCCTGTCGGACGCCGACTGTAGTCGCACATTCGGCGGCTCCGCATCCGCGACGGGTGCGACAAACCTGCATGTCCACGATCTGCGTTTCTATCCGATGGCGGTCTTCGGCGGTGACATTTCGATTGCCGAAGCCTACTTGCGCGGTTACTGGGACTGCCCCGATCTGGTCGCGTTGATGCGGATGTTCGCTCGCAATCTCCCCGTGCTCTCGAACATGGAGCGGCGTGGAACCCGCTGGCTGCGTCCACTGCGTCGAGCCTGGAATTGGTTCCAGCGAAACAACCGCACCGGCAGCCGACGGAACATCGCCGCACATTATGATCTCAGCAATCGCTTCTTCTCGCTGTTCTTGGATTCGACCATGACGTACTCCAGCGGCATCTTCGAGACACCCGAGGCCACCTTGGAGGATTCGTCCATTGCCAAGTACGAACGCATCTGTCGCAAACTGGAACTCACCGAAAGCGACCACCTTGTGGAAGTCGGTTGTGGGTGGGGCGGATTCGCCGAGTACGCGGCTCGTGAGTATGGCTGCCGAGTCACGGCGACTACGATCTCCGCTGAGCAGTACGCCTACGCCGAGCAACGGATTCGCGACGCTGACTTGTGCGATCGCGTCACGCTCTGTCGCGAGGACTATCGGGATCTGACGGGCTCGTTTGATGCCTTGGTCTCGATCGAAATGATCGAAGCCGTGGGCGAGAAGTATTTGGATACCTATTTTGGCAAGTGCTGCCAGTTGCTGAAGCCGGGCGGGAAGATGGTGCTGCAAACCATCACGATTCCCGATCATCGCTATGACCAGTATTGCCGTTCGGTGGACTTCATTCAGCGGTATGTTTTTCCTGGCGGCTTCCTGCCTTCGTTCTCCGCCATCGGTCAATCGTTAGGCCGAGCGACGGACTTCCGCCTGAATCATCAGGAAGATTTTGGTCGCGACTATGCCACGACTTTAGCCTGCTGGCGTGAAAACTTCTGGAACCACATCGAGTCCGTGCGGCAACTCGGTTTCGACGAACGTTTCGTGCGGATGTGGCATTATTATTTGTGCTACTGCGAAGCCGGCTTCCGTGAGCGTCAGATTGGTGTCAGCCAGTTTGTGTTTCAACGTGCCTGATCGTGTCGAGCGTGGTGCGTTGTGGGCAAATGTAGATCCACGGAATTCGTGTGAATCGTTGAACCCACCGATGAATCGGTGGGCTAGGATCGGCTGTCCCTGCGGGACAAAGACAAAACCGAAGTCCAGCCGTGAGAAACTGTGACGCCTGCGTTAATTATCGGGACGGAGCGTCATGTACCAGAGATAGCGATAATTTCCATTGAGCCAGCGAAATCGACGGTAACGGATGCCGTCACAGATGACGTTGGTCGAGTGACGAAGATACTAGGGAACGCCACCCAGGCTGCGCGGCCTTTTGGGCATGTTCATTGTCAGCAGCGACCGGAGCTAGGTCCTGACCTTTACGCAATTGCGTGGGAGCGTTTCATGAAGTTGACGAATCTGATGATGATCGGCGTGCTGGGGGCCGGTTTGCTAATCGATGGTGGGCGCTCGCTGGTGGCACAGGTGCCCGCGAACGACTCGCCGCAACGAGCCACCAATTGGCGAGAGTTGGGCTTGAAGCCCGTCGAAACGATATCTCTGGACCTTGGTGCCACACCGGGTCCCTTGCCGAACGACCTGGCGCGCCCGATCTTCGCCATGGCACATGAGGAACCCGGGGGATTCGGCCATATTCGGCTGTGGCCCGTCACGGAGTATGCTTGGGAAGCCTCCGCCGTCGCTTACAAACCACTCCTGTTTGAAGATGAAATGTTGGAGCGTTACGGGCATCATTACGGTGTGTTGCAGCCCGCGGCGTCGGCGGCGAACTTCTTCGGTCGCCTGCCGGTCGTGCCGTACATGCATGGTGCCCAGCCGTATCGCGAATCGTACTACGCGTTGGGCCACGCGCGTCCCGGCGACGATGTCCCGCACTTCTTCTCGCGTCCTAGATGGAGCTGGCGCGGAGCCTTGTATGAAGGGGCTGCGGCGACGGGCCTGATTTTCCTAATTCCTTAGTTGGACAGCGTTACGTTCATTGCCCTTCAGCTTGCCGCGAACCTCGATCAGGCCTTAGACTGACAGAGCACACCCATTCTCGCCCCATTCTGAGCCATTCGAGTATGGAATGCACCAGGAGGCGACCAATGGACGTTTATGTACATGACACGTATGTGAATGTTGGCGGTGTGCAAGTCTGGCCGCCGTCATGGTTGCTGATTTGGACAGGAGTAATTGCCGCCGCTCTTGTCATTGCCGCTGTCATTGTTATCGCGGCCCAGCGGCGTACGTGAACCATATCACGATTCTTGGACTTTCCAGAGAGTCCTCGGATTCCATCGCCTCCGCTCCAAAATCGAGTGGAAGACTACGCGCCACGCGCTGGCTTGGAGTAGACTGCAAGCGATCGAGTCGAGCTTCTGGGAACGCGTTTTTCTCGCCACGGAGTTATCATGCGGAATCGCAGCCACGCCAAGAACGCCCCTTCTCTGTGCGGGACGATACTGCCGGTGATCGTGTTGGCCTGCGTTCTGATGACAGGAAGTCTCCGAGCCGACGTCGACTTTAATCGCGAGATTCGTTCGATCCTGTCCGACAATTGTTTCCAGTGCCACGGGCCGGACGAAGGCCAACGACAAGGCGACTTGCGGCTCGATACGTCATCTGGCATCCGTGGCGAGGGAGCGGATCGCCCGCCTGTGATCGCCGGCAAGCCGGACGACAGCGAGCTCTATCGGCGACTGGTGAGCGAGGACCCCGACCAACGGATGCCTCCCCCGAGTTCGAAGCGGACACTCACCGCGGATCAAATCAACTCGATTCGCGTGTGGATTGAACAAGGTGCGAACTGGCAACAACACTGGTCGTTCGTCCGTCCCGAACTGCCAGCGCTGCCGGTGGTGAACCGAGCCGAATGGGCACGCAACCCCATCGACCTGTTCGTCGCCGCACGCTGGGAGGGAACCGAACTGCAACCGTCGCCGGAGGCCGACCGCGCCACGTTGCTCCGTCGCGTCACGCTCGATCTGACCGGGCTGCCGCCGACCCCGGATGAAGTCGTGGCATTTCTCGCGGATCGCGCGCCTGATGCTTATGAACGCGTGGTCGATCGACTGCTGCAATCGCCGGCTTATGGCGAGCGCATGGCCGTCGTATGGCTCGACGCGGCGCGCTACGCCGATACCAGCGGCTACCAAAACGATGGGCCTCGTCAGATGTGGCGGTGGCGCGACTGGGTGATCTCCGCCTTCAACCATGGCTTGCCCTTCGATCAATTCACGATCGATCAATTGGCTGGCGATCTGCTGCCCGATCCGACACTGGAGCAGCGACTGGCGACGGGGTTTAATCGCAATCACCGTGGCAACGCCGAGGGCGGTATCATTGCTGAGGAGTTTCAAGTCGAGTATGTCGTCGATCGCGTCGAGACCACCAGCACGGTCTGGCTCGGACTGACTCTCGGCTGTGCCCGCTGCCACGACCACAAGTACGATCCGTTCTCCCAGCGGGAATTCTATGAACTGTTCGCCTACTTCAATAACATTCCCGAGAATGGACGAGCTGTTAAAGAAGGGAACTCACCTCCCTATCTTTCCGCCCCGACCGCGGAACAGCAACGCGCTCTGCATCGATTGAATGAGCAGGTTGTCGCCACCGAGCGGGCCTTCGCGGAGTTACAGGCGGCGCTCGATGATCAGCAACTCCAATGGGAGCAAACTCCACGTCGTGGCGGGGAGCGGATCGAGGGGACAATCGCTCGTGGAGAAATCCTGCACGTCGATTTCGATCAACCCTCGCAACTCGCCGGGGGTGTCGATCGAGACGGTGAAATCGAACGAGTGGACGGAGTTCAAGGAAAGGCCGGCAGCTTTGACGGTCAGCGATTCATCGATGCAGGCGATGCGGGGGACTTTGGCTATTTCGACAAGTTCTCGATTGCAACGTGGGTGCGACC
>JBGTHH010001200.1:0-2085 GCA_041746275.1 Pirellulaceae bacterium
CCGCTGCACCTCGACGCCGTTGTCGAGCAGCCAGACGCGGGCCGTACCGTCCTCACTGGCGGAGACTATGCGATCACCGCGTGGAGAAACGCGAGCCATCCAGACCTTGTCGAGATGTCCCGCGAACGTGCGTAGGTTGTCGCCTGTGTTTCCATCCCACAGCTTGATGGTTTTGTCGTCGGCACACGTGAGCACGCGTACGGTTTCGTCGCTTGCTGCAAAGCTGACATCCAACACCGTGTTGCCGTGTGGTCCCAGGGTGCGACTCAAGGCATCCTCCACCGGCTGATTCAAATCCCAGATCTTCACGACCCCATTCCGTTCACCGCTGCCCGCCGTCGCCGCGAAACGTCCATTGGTGGTCAGCGCCACGGACGTGACGCGATCGCCATGCTGCCACTCCCGTAGCAGGCGTCCCGATGCGAGCTCCACAAGTCGGACATGCCCGTCGGGACTGGCCAACAGCGCCTGCGTTTCATCCGCGGAAACCGCCAAGCTCTGAACTTCCAATTCCAATTCTGTCGGCACCAGTTTGGCGTCGCCCAGGCGGTGGGATAGACCATAGCACAGGTAGTGAAACCGGCCCCACTCCCAATGCCGCAGTTTGGCGCGTTGCGAAGTTTGTTGTCGATCGAGGATCGCCCGCGCGTCGCCGAACGCATCCGTGGCGACTCGCTCGCCGATCAGGCCGATTTCGGAAGAGTACGACTCCTCTTCGGCGATCTGATAGAGCCGCTCCGCCCGACGCTTCTCGGCATCGGCTCGGTCCCGCTCGGCTTCCGCCTGACGTCGCGCCGTCTCGGCGAGTTCGCTTTGAGCCATCGTGCGTTTGTTGGCATCGGTCACTTCCACCATGGCGACTTCGAGCTCGCTCAAGGCGCTCATCGCCTCGCCTTTGGCGGCGTCCGCCTTTTGTCGCGCGTCGTCGGCTTCGCGCCACGACTGGTTAATCTTGATGATGGCGATCGTGCCCCCCGCGAACAGAATCAAGATCAGCAAAGCCACCAGTTGCTTGACGCGTTTGAGCCGCGATTGTCGCGCGTCGCGGTCGCGTTGTGCCTCTTCGAGTTGAGTCCACAGCTTTTGATGCGAACGGTCGTCGCGATCGAGCACGGAGAGCCCGAGATCATAATCCCCTTTAGCCAAGGCGGCCGCCGCATACTCGGCACGAGCGATCGAAATGCCGACACGTGCCTTGTCGTTACCGTCCCAGAGTGTGAGCGACTCTTGATAAGCGAATAGCGCGCGGGCATGCGCTTCGTAGTCGTTGGTACGCCGGGCGTGTTCCAGTTCGGCATCCGCGCGATTCGAGAGCAGCACGCTTTCCGAATGCGATTGATAGGCGCGAATCGCGGCTTGAAAATTCAGCACATCGGCATAACGGTCGCGTGGTTCGGTGGCCATCGACCGCCGGGCGATTTCCAACAATTCGCTGCTCTTGTCGGTCGAACGAATCTCATTGCGGGCCGCGGCCAAGACGCAGGCCATGACATTCTTACCCGTATGCGGCGGATACCCGGTGACGATCTCGAACAAGATCGCGCCGAGCAAATAGACGTCGCTGTGTGTGCCAATGCGATCAAACGGTCCGACCGCCATCTCGGGCGCCATGTAGGCCGGAGTGCCTCCCATGGCTCCGCCCTGATGAAACTGGTCGGTCTTGGAAAACTTTGGCGTGGGGATCGCGATGCCCCAATCCATGAGGAGCACTTCGCCGAAGTCGCCCAGCATCACGTTTTCCGGTTTGAGATCACGATGCACGATGCCGCGAGCATGCGCGAACGCGACGGCATCGGCGACCTTCATCAAGATCTCCAAGTTCTCGGTCAAGCTATGGCCCGCGAGCGCGACATTCCACGGAGTTCCTTGCACGCGTTTCATGGCATAGAAGAGCGCGCCCGATCGACTCCGGGCCAAGTCGTGAATGGGCACGATATTCGGATGATCCAAGTCGCCGGTCACGACAGCTTCCGCGAGGAACGTGCCCGTCTGTTCGTCGTTCGTCTCATGGTCGCGCAACATCTTGATCGCGACCTGGCGATCAATCGAGGCCTGTCGCGCGGCATACACCACGCCGACGCCGCC
>JBGTHH010001201.1:0-2928 GCA_041746275.1 Pirellulaceae bacterium
TGCCGGCGGCTTAGCGGCCTTTGTTTCACAGGAAGACAGCTTCGAACGTCAAGCGCGAGCCTTTCGCCGCAAGTTGATGAGGCCGGCGGGTAGCGATGTGCGGCTGACGCTCAACGGCGGCGGAGCCTATGACATTGAACCCCAAGAATTGCCCGACTTGTATCATGGTGCGCCGATTCGAGTGTACGGCCGATACAAAAACGACGGCCCAGTCAATGTGACCGTCGAGGCGGACGTGTTAGGCGCGCCGTTGAAGCAAACGATTGAATTGAACCTTCCCCGCATCGATACGAACAACCCGGAAATCGAACGCATGTGGGCCTGGCACCGCGTCGACCGGCTGATGGGCGCGGATCGTGTCGGTCGCTCGGTCGGCCGGAACAAGGACGAAATCATCCGTTTGTGCGAAGGTTACTCCATCGTCAGCGAGTATGCTTCATTTATCGTGCTTGAGAACGATGCGGAGTATAAACGTTGGTCCATCGATCGTCGCAACGCGGCCCGCATCGACAGGGATCGGACGGCCCAACTGGCCTTACGCAATCAACTCGAGGAGTTACGCAATCGGGCTCTCGCCAATCTCGGACCCGAGCGAACGGATCAAAAATCGGAGATCGTATCCGCCGCTCGGCAACCTTCCGCTTCGGCACCCGCGGGACCTCTACCGAGTTCTTCACCGACGCAGGACGCTCAACCGATCGCCAACCGCGACTTACGGATTCCGCTCATCAGCGACGACGTTCAACAGCCAGGCGGCGGTGGGGCAATCGACCCGATCAGCGGTGCGATCGCCTTTGCCTTGGCCGGTGCGGCCGCAGTCGCATCACGCCGACGTCGGCAGACTCCGTAACGCCACAAACACCAAGATGCATGGGACACGATCCAGCCAGACGTGGCGGGCTCGTGTCCCACGCTTTCTATTAACGGTTGGGAAGAATACAAATGTCATCGACTACCGTTGAATCTCGAAGCCAAGGCCAGTCATCATCGCCCGTGAAATGGCCCTACGGGGCACGCATTTCGGTCACGCTTTGTCTTGTGCTGTTCACCATCACCGTGGCGATTGTCCCTGGTGTCTCAACAGCTCTGCAATTCGATCGACACGCAAGCATTGGAGGGGCATGGTGGCAGTTTCTCAGCGGGCATTTCGTCCACTGGAACATCGAGCATTTGTTTTGGGACCTGACCATGTTTGCCATGTTGGGGTGCTTTTGCGAGAAACGATCTCGCCAGCGATTTGTTGTCGCGCTGCTGCTGGCCGGATTAGCCATTCCCATCGCGCTGTGGACCTGGCTTCCTGACTTGCAGACGTATCGTGGGTTGAGCGGACTCGATACGGCCCTGTTTACTTTGTTGACTGCGGGGCTGCTCCGAGAGCATTGGCGCGGGAGGCGTTGGGCATGGGTACTGGCCATTGGCGGACTGTTGATGGGACTGGCAACCAAAATTGCCTTCGAGTTAGCAACGGGCACGACGTTGTTCGTCGATGCCGCCGCAGCCAACTTTCAGCCAGTGCCCTTGGCACATGTCGTTGGCGGCGTGATCGGACTCGCCGTTGGACTAACAGATCGCCGGGTATCGTAGGGCGGCAGGGCCGCAGCCGATGCGAGCTGCCGCTCGGTTAGTTAGGGCCAGCGAGGAAATAGCTTCAGCAGTTCGGCTGATATGTCTGCCTGCGGCTTGCCGGAACCCACCCAGGGATTGTTGGAACAGGAGAGAACAGAGACAACGGAGATCCGATCTCTCTGTTTTCTCTGTCTCCTCTGTTTGCGAAGGACCCACAATGCATTCACTTTTTACACAAGCGGCTGGAATAACCCACGACGTCATTGGAGCGGCGATTGAAGTGCATAAGGACAAAGGGCCAGGGTTGCTCGAATCGATTTACGAGTGGTGCCTGACGATGGAACTCGGGCTACGGGGCCACGTCGTCTAAGGACAAACAATCGTGATCGTTCGATAACTTCAATGTTCTTAAGTTGACCGACGGAGTATCGAGATTAATTCTACCCGGAGCCAATTTGGAGTGAGTCCAGGGAGAAGACTGAGGAAACAGAGATGGTTTCTCCGTTTCCTCGGTTGCCTCCTGTTCAAAATCAGATTGGCATTCCTGTTGGCGTGCATTTCCGTCCGACTGTCCAATGTATTCGAATAGTGGTAGAGGGAACGGCACTGTCATTGTCCTGGCAGTGATGCACGACGGCGGGAACATCTACGGCTCAATGCGTCATCAACCGCAACTCAGGTCGATGAGGCAAATCCTTCGGCTGATTCAGATCCCATACCAGGCCGACGCGATGCAGCAGGCAGAGGAACCACCAGCCAGGATCGTACTGCCCGCGTTCGATGCCGAAACGAGCGGACTCGGGAAACGCGTGATGATTGTTGTGCCATGCTTCGCCCATGCTGAGCAGCCCAAAGCCCGGCACGTTATATCCCTGGACCGCATGGCCTTCGAGATACCAAGTTCGCGGACCGACGTTGTGAGCCAGGTATCCGACCAGCCAGTGGCCTGTCAGCGACAGCGGGATGCGCACACACACGCCCCACACAACCCACCCCCAGCCTCCGAGTGCATACAGGACTGCTGCCAACGGCAACTGCAACAGCATCCACGAGCGATCCAGGAATCGGTAGTAGCGTGACTCGGTGACGCCGGCGTCCGGACGAAACTCCGGCGGATGAGTCAGGCGGATCGCACAATGCAGATTCCCCCACCAGTCCCGCAGGAGACCACTCTGATGAATGAAGAACGGATGGCATTGAGGATGTCGCTGCGACCAATCTCGAATGTCATGCAGATACAACATCTTCGTCGGACCACCCATGCCAACCAGTGTGCCGATGGTGACGAGTGTGTATTCCAGCCAGCGTGGGCACTTGAAGCTGCGATGAATCAACAATCGGTGAAAGCCCACGGAGTGTCCT
>JBGTHH010001202.1:0-2442 GCA_041746275.1 Pirellulaceae bacterium
GCCCGACTCCCGATCAAAGGAACTGCCCGATCCTCCCGCCAAATTGGCCGAGGCACCGACTTGCACGAGTCCCGATCCCGAATTGAAACGATCCAGTTTGTCATCGAGTTGAGCTCGAAATCGCCCCGACGCATTGATCGCCTGCACCACAGTGTTGGCAGTCGTCGAACTAGGATTCACGTCAACTTGCAGCACACCCGTCAGGTCGTCGAACGTCACGTTCGCGGCGTTCCCGATCACGGAGCCTGTCGCGACGACTTGCACCGATACACCGTTCATGGAAGGACCATTCGCCGCCGCTTCGATCCAGATGTCATTGTCCAGGCCGGTGGAGTTTAGCACTGCGGCGGCGCGGCTGCCCAAAGTGTTCTCGACGCGTGTGGTCTTCTCCAATCGCGGTTGCAGGTCCGCGCCGACTAGCGGAGCGGTTCCCACGCCGCCAGTATTCAGCAGCCCAAGTTGATGGGCCGTGACGCCTCCGGCCACTTCGCGAACCGTGAGATTGCCACCACCGGCATCGTCAATGTCGAGGGTCAAGGCATTGTTCGTCAACCGCACGATCAGTTGGCGGCCCTCCGGCGCGTTCGCCTCGATCAAACGCACGACGTCGCGCAAAGTCTCCGCTGACGAGAGATCCACTTGTCGGTTGGAGTTGCCATCGGAAATGAGCAGACGGCCCTTGGCAATGCCCTGCCCATCGCGGAGCGAGCTGAGTTTCGTGTCGAGCGTCACTACGGGATTCAAGTCGACCGAACCGCGAACCTCGGCGGAAATCGCCCCAAATACTTGGTCGCCGTTCACGTTCGCGGTCAACAACGAATTGGCATCGACGACGCTTTGCAGCTCAACCTGATTGCCTCGATACACCATTTGGTTCCCTTGAAACTCAAACGGGGCCTCCGTCGTTTGGGAACCTCCAAACAGATAGCGTCCACGAAAACTATGGTTGCCGACACTCGTGAGCTGTTCGAGAGCTCGAGTTATATCCTCGACCAGCGCGCGGCGCTGGCTCTCGGTGGTCGTGGAGTTAACCGCCGCGAGCGCCTCGCCGCGGATATTGGTCAGCAGTTCCGAGACGCGCGACAGGGCATTATCCGTGGCCCCCACATACGACGATGTCGTGGTAATGTTCGTGATCGATTGCTGCTTCTGTTCCAATAGCCGTTGCACGGTGATGGCACGTGTCGCCGCCGGAGCATCGTCGCTCGGAACGCTCAAGCGCAGCCCCGTACTCACTTGGTCCATTAGACGAGTCAACTCCAGCTTGTCGTAGTTGAATTGTGACGACAGGCGGCTGTGGATGAGCTGATCGCTGACGCGGCCGGCGGCAACGGGATAGATAGCGGGCATGGCAATGCGCTACTGGGGAAGGAAACGGGTTACAGATTGATCAGGACGTTGAGTAACTCGCTGATGGTCGAGATCAGTCGTGCCGAGGCTTGGTAGGTTCGTTGATAGGCGATCATATTGACCGCCTCCTCGTCGATGCTGACCCCACTCAGACTGAGGTGCTGTCCAGTCAGTGTCCGTTCGAACACCCGGAAGCCCTCGGTGACCGCTGTGGTGACCGACGAGGCTTGCGTGACTTCGGCGACCAACTGTTCATATTGGTGGACTAACGATTGACCGTTGCGCGACTCCAGAGGACGATCGCCGAAGGTCGCCAACAGCACCGCGTTCTGGGTGTCTTCCGCGATGCCTCCCTGGCTAGCGGCGATCTTGGCAGGGTCGGTGCGCACCATTTTTGCGATACCCAGATCGCGCGCCGACGAACCCGAGAAAAAGGTATTGATGCCGAGTGCGGCCAGGACGCCGCTGGTATCGCTTCCGAAGCTAAACTCCAGCGTGGGCGAGTCGCTGGCCAACGACAGCTTGCCATCGGCGGTCACTTGCGCCACGATTCCCTCCGCGGCCGACAGCGATGCCGCGAGATCCTGCAAGGTGGTGTCATCGTCCAGTCCATTCAATCGCACGAAAATGTCCGTGGTCTTGGTCAAGCCGGTGCGCGTATTGAAGACCTGGAGTTGAAAGGAACCGTTAACTGGCGTGAACGCTAACCCCGCTTGATCGAGCGCCGCAGCGGAGTCCTCGATGGCGAATTCGCTCTCCACGGCCTTCAAGCCCGTTAGCCCCTGACCACCGGCATGGATCTTGTTGAACTCGAAGGCCAGGGTGGCCGCCAACGCATCCAACTCGTCGATGAATCCGCCCAAGATTTCGTCGCGGGCGGAGTAGAGCCCCGCCAACTTACCCGAGGTCGCCGCGATGCGCGCGTCGGTCTCGACCAGACGCACCTCCGCGGCATTGAGACCTCGTTCGGATTCGTAGGCGACCTTGACTTCGCGATACTCCCCGTCGAAGACCAGAAAGTCTCCACCGCTGAAGACCGTGACCGAGCCATTTTCCTGCTCCACCGCGCGGATGTTGATGATCTCGGCCAAT
>JBGTHH010001203.1:0-2682 GCA_041746275.1 Pirellulaceae bacterium
GCCAAGGAGGATGATTTCCTTAGGAAATCGTAGGTTCTCGTGCCCCACCTCCGCTTCGAGATCCTCCCACACGGTTTTGAAAATGAGTTGAGCGTCCTTAACTTCCAAGTCGAGGACTTGCTGGTTGGTTTCAGTGGTGGATGACATGCGGGTGTGCAAGGGATGAAGGGGTATGGGTTAGTAGGGTGATCGCGCTAGGGCCACCACCACGAGAACATTCCGTTGCCCGATTCTAGCAAACCCAACGCGGTTTGCGTCAGGCGTCGTGCGCTGTGCGTTTTTCTGCCAGGCCCTAACCATGCTGTCATAATCCATAGACGCGACACGCCGTGGTTCCGAGGATGTCCGCCTGTTCCTCGTCCGTTAACTCGGCCACCAATTCGTGTACGGTGTTGACCCAGTCACGGTAGCCGCTGCGCAGCAAGCACACGGGCCAGTCGCTGCCAAACATCAGGCGTTTGCTGCCGAAGGCTTCCAGGGCCACCTCCCAGTAAGGTCGCAACGTGTCGACCGACCACGTGGCGTCGCGCACTTCGGTGACGACGCCCGAGAACTTGCAGACGACATGGTCGCGCCGAGCCAACTCGCGCAACTGGCCAGCCCAATCCGTGGCGAACTCCGCAGCTCGGATCGTAGGCTTGGCAATGTGATCGAGCACAAAAGGTTGTTCTGGGTGCTGGTCGACAAAGCGAATGGTCTGCGGCAAGTGTCGGGCAAAGATCAAGATGTCGTACACGAGACCGAATCGCTGAAGTTGCTCGATGCCACGATTGAAATCCGGCCCCAGAATAAAATCGTCGTCCGGTTCATCCTGCACCACGTGACGCACCGCTTTGAGCCATGGCGATCGCACGAGGCCCTCCAAGATCTCGCCGGCATCCCTGGCAGCTAACGGCACCCAGCCCACGACACCGCGAATGAAATCGTGGCGAGCCGCCAAGCTCAACAACCACTCTGTTTCGGCCACCGTCTGCCGCGCTTGCACCGAGACGACTCCATCAATACCCGCTCCACGAATCTCGTCAAGCAACGTCGTAGCGGTGAAATCCCGTTGCAAGACCGACATCTCGGGACCGATCCACGGATACTCCGTCGGGTCGTAGTTCCAAAAATGGTGATGGCTGTCGATTCGCATGGCACGTGGCTCGACCGAAACCGTGGCGAAGTTAATTGCAGGTCCGGTTCGGCCAGCAGTCGATGGTGGAGACAATCGAGACTAACGTGGGAAATCGACGAACACCTTCAAAGCTCCGTCGCGCCGCTCGGCGAACAGATCGAACGCTTCCTGGATTTGCGACACGGGAAGTTGATGCGTGATGCAGGGCGAGACATCCAACCGCTTTTCAGCGATCCATTGCATCGCCAGAGGGAAATCGCGTTCGAAACTCGGTCCGATGCTGGTGTGAATCGCCGCATTCTTGTCAAAGATGATCCGCCAATGGACGTCGTCGATCTTTTCACGCGGCACACCAAAAAACAAAATATCGCCGGCGTAACGCACTAGATGGAAGCAATCGTTCAGGCGATGTTCGCGATGACCGACGGCTTCCACGACCAAGTCCGCCATCGCTCCGCGAGTGAGCTCGCGGACCGTTGCGATGACGTCCTCGCGCGTCGCGTTGATCGTGCTGGTCGCTCCCATGCGCGGACTCACCGCCAGCCGATCATCCAACAAGTCCACGGCGATGATCTGACGCGCGCCCAGATTACGTAGGGCACCGCAGAACAATTGGCCGATCGGCCCCTGTCCCAGAACGACTACATCCTTGTCCAGCACACTGGGAACTTTCTTCATGCCAAACAGCACGGTTCCCAACGGCTGTGCCAAGAGAGCCTGATCCTCCGGCGGGCGAGAATCCAAAGGAATCGCCCGTCTCTCGCTAACGCGAAATCGCTCGTAGAAACCAAAGTGCTCGATCGGCACGCACAGCACGCGATCGCCAACTTGGAACTTGCTCCCCGTGGTCTCGACCACGCGCCCAATCATCTCGTGCAGCGATTGGCCCACTGCGGGCATGTGCTCGTGATAGTCGCCTTCGTAGTACAGCAAGTCGGAACCACAGAGACAAGCGAGTTCCGGTTGAAATAGAATCTCGCCGGGGCCGGTGAGCGTTTGTTCAGGCACCTCGACCAGTTTCACTTTGCGCGGTGCATACATGTGGCCAGCAAACAACAGACTACTCCTTGTACGGCGAGGCGAGCGGGGCGGGTCGTTTCAGAAAACACCATGATCGTGGCGGATGGTGGCGACGCAAGTACCCCAGAGGAAAAAGCCGCCCCAGACCTTCCCCGCCCGTCGACGCCCCGCATGTCTCGTCCTCAGACCCCTGTTCGGACAGGCTTTCAGTAGCGACGAACCTGCTTACCGCTGACACAGAACTGTCAGGCTGGAAAGCCTGACGTACAGCCTGCTTTCAGTAGCGACGAACCTGATTACCGCTGACGCGACGAACCAAGCGACGCATCTCCAGCACGCTGACCGTCGATAGCACGCGATGAACCTCCAAGCCGCTCCGCACCACAACTTCATCAATAATTTCCGGGAGGTACCCACGCTTTGCCATTTTTTCGCGCAACTCACGCTCGGTACGCATACTTAAATTCAACAAAAACAAAGCATGGTCATAGCCGTGATCCACATTCCCAGGTTCTTTTAGCGGTTTACTTTTCTTGAACATAATA